>DATFUG010000375.1:0-23467 GCA_035261025.1 Steroidobacteraceae bacterium
TGGTTCCACAGGCTCTGGAGCGCCTCGCGGGTCCCGCGCTCATCGAGGGGCACGAGGACTTCGCCGGCAGCGCTGATGCGCTCTGGCACCTCCCGGACTTGCGCGTACAGCAGCTCGGGCAGGATGATGTGCCGGGCAAAGATATGCGGACGGTTCTGGTAGCCGATGCGCAGCTGGTCGCGAAAGCCGCGGGTGGTCAGCAGCGCCGTCGCTGCGCCCTTGCGTTCCAGCAGCGCGTTGGTCGCGACCGTCGTGCCCATCTTGACGAGGGCAATCCCGCCGACCGGAATCGGCGCGCGCGGAGCCACTTTCAGGAACTGGCGAATGCCGGCAATGGCAGCGTCGCCGTACTGTTCCGGGTTTTCCGACAGCAGTTTTGCCGTGGCGAGCGACCCGTCGGGCCGGCGCGCGACGATGTCGGTAAATGTACCGCCACGATCGATCCAGAACTCCCATCCCCGCGCAGCTGTGCTCACAATAGTCTCTACTCGCGAATGTTGAAGGCTTACACTTCGGTCATGTTCTTCAGGGCCATGAAACTGATCGAGGGCGTGGCGGCCCGGGCGCAGGGCAAGGGGTATGGTGCCACTACCGTGAAGCAGGAGGTTAGGCTGCTGCAGCGCCTGTCGGGAGCCAGACCCCGGCTGGCGGTGGATATCGGCGGCAACGTCGGAAATTACACGGCCGAACTGCGAAACACCAATCCGTCGCTGGAAATACACGTCTTCGAACCCTCGGCCGTGAACATCGGCAAACTCGGTGCCCGCTTTGGCCATGACCCATTGATCAGGCTGGTCCCGCTCGCCGTGTCCGACGCTGCGGGGTCGGCCCGCCTGTTTGCCGATGAATCCGGTTCCGGTCTGGGGAGTCTCAGCAAGCGCAGGCTTGATCACTTCAGGATTTCATTTGATGTGGAGGAGGCGGTCACCACCATCCGCTTCGAGGACTACTGGGGATCGGAGCTGCAGGGCCGTCCGCTGGACCTGGTGAAACTGGATATCGAGGGACATGAGCTGGCCGCGCTCAGGGGCTTTGGAAGAGCATTGAACGCGACGCGGGCGCTGCAGTTCGAATTTGGCGGCTGCAATATCGATACGCGCACCTATTTTCAGGACTTCTGGTACTTCTTCAGGGACCAGCACTTCGACCTGTACCGGATCACGCCGTTCGGGGCGGAGAGGATCAGGCGCTACAAGGAGCGCGACGAGTTCTTCAAGACGACGAACTACATCGCGGTCCGGCAGGGATGAACTGAGCCGATGGGTGGATCGACTCCGACCGCACCGCAGGGCGTGCCCTTCCGCGTGGTGGCTCTCCTCGCGATCGCGGTGTTCATCAACTACGTCGATCGCGGCAATCTCGCCACCGCCGGCCCGCTCCTCAAGGGCGATCTGGGACTGAGCAATTTCCAATTCGGTCTGCTGGGTTCGGCGTTCTTCATGTCGTACGCGCCGCTGCAGCCGGTGGCCGGCTGGTTGGCGCAGCGCTTTGACGTCCGCTACGTCCTGTCATGCGGGCTGGTGATCTGGGCGCTGGCGACGGCGCTGGTGGGGCTGGCGACGAGCTTCGCCATGCTGTTTGCACTGCGCCTCCTGCTGGGAGTCGGCGAGAGTGTTACCTACCCCAGTAACTCCAAACTGCTGGGGCAGCGTTGTCCGGAGCACCAGCGCGGGCGAGCGAATGGTGTGATCGCGGCCTGCCAGGCGCTCGGCCCGACCTTCGGCACTCTGGTCGGCGGGCTGATCATGGTCAGATTCGGCTGGCGGGCCGCCTTCATTGCCTTCGGATTCGCCTCACTCCTGTGGCTGCTCCCGTGGTTCATCGTGACCCGTGGTGGCACGGCGACCTACGGAGGGGAGCACGGCGAGCCGCTGCCGTACCTCACGCTGTTGAAGCAGCGTGCGCTCTGGGGTTCCAGCCTCGGGCAATTCTGTTCGACCTATTCCTACTACTTCGTCCTGACCTGGTTGCCGCTGATTCTGGTCAAGGCCTACGGCTACAGCGTTAAGGAAATGGCCCAGATTGGTGCCGGCGTGTACGCCATCCACGCGGCCAGTTCGGCGCTGGTCGGTTGGGGCTCGGATCGCTGGATCCTGGCCGGCTCCTCGGCCAATCGCGTGCGAAAAGCGCTGCTGGTGTCGGGGCTGATCGGTATCGCGGCGGTGATGATGGTGTGCGCGAGTGCTGTGTCGACCACAGCGGTCCTGCTGCTGGCGGCGACCGCGGCGCTGCACGGGACACAGACGCCTAACATCTTTGCCATCGCGCAGACGCTGGGCGGTCCGCGCGCCGCGGGCCAGTGGATGGGCGTCCAGAATCTGGTTGGAAACCTCGCCGGGGTCACCGCTCCGGCGTTGACCGGCTTTGTCGTCGATCGCACCGGCGAGTACTACTGGGCGTTTGCCATTGCCGCCGGAGTCGCGCTGCTCGGTTCACTGGCCTTCGGCGTCCTGATACCCCGGATCGAACCGGTGGTGTGGCACACGGGCCCAGTCGGGGAGCGAAAGTCCGGGTCTCAATAAAGGGCAGGGGGCCCGAAGGCCCCCTGCGTTGCTCGACGGGATCCGAAGACCCGGCTACTTGCCGATCTCCTTGCTGACCGCATTTTCCTGCTGGTTCAGCGTCCGCTGTTCCTGCCTGGTGATATGGCCGCCATCCTGGCTGGCCATGATGCGCTCTTCCCTGCGGATCTGGTGATCCTGCCTGTGCAGCGCTGCCGCCTGCGCGGGCGTCATCTCGCCTTCTTTCACTTCACGATGAATGCGCTTGCTCTGATGCGCCAGCCGGCCGTTCACCTGGTCGCGCCGCGGGTGCGTCTTTTCCCACTGTGTCTCGGCCATGGCAGCGGTCGACAGACTCAGGGAAAGCAGCGTGCCGGCCGCCAGGGCCACCCAAACCGTGTTGCTGGATCGACTAGACATATCATTCTCCATAGTGGCTAAAGGGGTACAGCGCGCCGCCTGATCAAGCGCTGTTCATCCCTAGAAACGCCCCATGGAGCCGGGCGTTGACGCGATCACGCCGAACAGTTTTTAATGCACGCCGGCCTGGGATACCCCAGTTGCTGTAGGGTCTCCGCGCTATACGAGATCGCGACCATCACCATGCACGCCGCAGACGCGACGTAGGTCATTGAGAGGGCCGTGCACTTCAGCACGGTTCGCCAGATTCGCTGCGCATAGACCCGCCGCATCGAACCGTACAGATAGATTCAGTGCCGGCAGCGCGAGGAATCCGAGCGGACCAATTCGATAGGCCACGGCGACGACCACGACGCCTTTTCGCGCCAGCCGGTCGCCCCGGTATAGCGGCAGGGCGGCGGACCCGTTCCAATAGCCGCCGCCGTAGATCCAGACGATCACCGGGAGTCTCTGCGAGTGCCTTGATCGTGGCGCCCGGATGTTGAGGTACAGGCAGTCCTCGCTGATTGCCGGGGGCGTCTCCCCCGGCATGGAGACGCCTTCCTGCATGCATGCGGGGGCGAACGTGTCCGCCTTGCGCGTGCCTTGCCCGGGCGAGACCGGGGCCGGGGGGCACCAGCGCAACGGACTGGTCGGCGGGGCCGCGAACGGGACGCCCCGGTAAATCACCAGTTTGCGTTCAAGCGACCCGGACAGGATGCCTGACTCCGTTGCAACCGTTTGTGAGTGGGCGCTGTGGGCCAGGGCGACCACCGCCGCCGCGGCGCATACCCAACGTGAATTTCTTGTCATGTTTGTCCCTGGCGCCTGGGCTCATTGCCATTGAACGTCGGTGGCCAGAGAACCTTTCCCCGAATGCAGTGCACTCAATAAGGCACTCAGCAGAACCTATGGGGGATCTATGACCAGTCTAACCAAGACGCTGGCGTCCGCCAGCTATCTCGCGGCATTATTCGTGTTGAATCTGGGCGCTGCGGGCGCCGTTCGCGCCGATGTCGGAGCGGAGGGCATCGCCTTCACCGTCACAAACCTGGACTCCAACGTCAGCGGCCGCGCCGCGTTCACCGATCCCAATGCGCAGAATGCATGGGGTATCGCGATCGCGCCCGGCAGCCCTTTCTGGGTCAACGACAACCACGCCGGCGTGTCCACGCTGTACGCCGGTGATGGCAGCATCATCCCGCTCGTGGTGACGATCCCGCCGCCGTTGGGCGCCGATCCGGGCACCATGGCCGCGCCCACCGGCATGGTCTGGAATCCCACCTCGGGCTTCCACGTGCCAGGGACCACGCTGCCAGGTATTTTCATCTTTGACACCGAGGATGGCACGATATCGGCGTGGAATGCGCAGGCCAGTGTCGGCAGCGCGGTGATTGCCGTCGACCATTCCGCCCTGATGGCCAACTACAAGGGCCTGGCTTTCGGCACGAGTTCGACCGGCAACCGTCTGTACGCCACGAATTTCCGCTCCGGGGAAGTCGAAGTTTTCGACAACCAGTTTACTCCCGTGACGGTGCCAGGCGGGTTCATTGATCATCGCATCCCGCCCGGCTTCGCGCCGTTCGGGATCCAGAATATCGATGGTGACCTGTTCGTGACCTATGCGCTGCAGTCTGCCGACAAGGGCGATGACGTGGGTGGGCCGGGGAACGGCTTTGTCGATGTCTTTGACACCGACGGCCACCTGCTGCGTCGCTTCGCCCGGCGTGGCGTACTGAATTCTCCCTGGGGCCTCGCCCGCGCGCCCTACGGATTCGGTCCCCTGAGCGGCGCGATCCTGGTCGGCAATTTCAAGGACGGCAGGATCAACGCTTTTGATGCGCACGGCCGCTTCCTGGGCGCGCTGCGTGGCACGAATGGCGCACCGGTGTGGATCGACGGACTCTGGGCCCTGATCTTTGGCGGTGGCGCGAAGTCCAGCCCGGAATCGCTCTACTTTACCGCGGGCCCTGACGGCGAGACGAATGGCGTCTTCGGCGTGATCAAGGCCGCGCCGAATCCCGACTGACGGCGCAAGCCGCTCAGCCGGTGGCGAAGATTCGGCACGTCGGTGCCGGTTGGGGCACTATGCGCCAGACGCATGTCTGCCAAAGTGCAACAACCGGTGCCGGGTGAGTGGTGAAGCCGATCGAGTCGGCGCACTCGGTCATCCTGGAACCGAACATGGCCGCCAACGCCGCGGTGATCTGGCTGCATGGCCTGGGCGCCGACGGTTATGATTTTGTGCCCATCGTACCGAGGCTGGTACTCCCACCGCCGCTGTCGGTGCGCTTCGTGTTCCCGCACGCCCCGCCCCGGCCCGTCACACTCAACGGCGGCATGCGCATGCGCGCCTGGTACGACCTCATCGGCCTGGGCCGCACCGACGTCCAGGATGAGACCGGTATCCGCGCCTCGGCGCTGCTCCTCGACGGCCTGATCGACGCCCAGGTGGCCGCAGGCGTGCCACGCGCACGCCTGGTGCTTGCGGGCTTCTCGCAGGGCGGGGCGGTCGCGCTGCACACCGGATTGCGCCACGGGGAGGCCCTTGCGGGCATCATGGCCCTGTCCACGTACCTGCCGCTCTCGACCAAGGCTGAGCAGGAACTGACGGCGGCGGGTCGCGCGACCCCCGTCCTCATGTGCCACGGCCGCCACGATCCGGTGCTGGTATTTGAATTGGGTACCCACAGCCGGGACCTGCTGCGCGGGCAGGGCGTCAGCGTTGAATGGCACGAATATCCGATGGCGCACGAAGTGTGCGCCGCGGAGATCGACGATATCGCCGGCTGGCTGCGCTCGCGGCTCGCCTAGGAGGCGCTCCCGGGGATGCGGATGGCGCGGCTGACCGCGGGGCGCTCCATGAAGGCGTGGAACACGCGCGTGACATGCGGAAAGTCGGCCATGCCCACCAGTTCTCCGGCCGCGTAGTAGCCGACCAGGTTGCGCACCCAGGGGAAGGTCGCCATATCCGCGATCGTGTACTCCTCGCCCATGATCCATGCGCGCTCAGCGAGCCGCCCGTTCAGCACGCTCAGCACGGTGCGGGACTCGGCGGCGTAGTGATCGCGCGGCCGCTTGTCCTCGATTGCCCGGCCGGCAAATTTATGGAAGTAACCGATCTGTCCGAACAGGGGACCGATGCCGGCCATCTGGAACATCAGCCACTGGATCGTCTCGTAGCGCCTGGCCGGATTGGCCGGCAGGAACTGGCCGGTCTTGTCGGCGAGATAGATCAGGATCGCACCGGACTCGAACAGCGGCAGGGGCTTCCCGTCCGGGCCGTTCGGATCGATGATCGCCGGAATTTTCCGGTAGGGATTGAGCGAGGCGTACTCCGCCGAGAGCTGCTCGTTCGTCTCGAAGCTGACGCGGTGCGCTTCGTACGGGAGGCCCGTCTCGTCCAGCATCAGTGAGATCTTGACGCCGTTGGGTGTGGGGAGAGAGTAGAGCTGCAGTCGATCCGGGTGCTGAGGCGGCCACTTCCGGGTGATGGGAAAGGCGGAGAGATCGCTCATAGGGTGCAGTAGGGTAACCGAGTCCCGGCGTCCAGCCCACTCCCTCTTCATCGCCGCGCAGCAGCGAGTAGACCAGCAGCATGGCGCTCTGCTTCTGATAGGCCTCATAGACCGCCATAAAGGCGAGGTACGCGTCGCCGGACTCATCGGTGCTACGGTCGCCGTCATGCCCGGAACTGTCTGCGAATGGAGTCATGTTTCCTACGCTACCGCAAGCTGATGTCGTCGCTATGACAGGGGCACGTCCCTCTGCCTGAGTCTGGTATGGGAGTAGAGTTGGTATACGTCCAAAGGTTGCAGCATGAAGTCACTGGGAAAAAGATCGGAAGGTGCGCGGCTTGAGCGCATCAAGGCTTCACCGCGCTGGGCGGGCGAGGGATTTCAAAACGTGCCGCCTATCATTCCGGGCCTGCGCGATCCTGGCGTGCCGATGCCCACGCTCGCCGATTTCATCTGCGGCGGCGAGCGGCGCGTGCCGCGCGGACCACTGCCGTCGATGAGCCCACTGGGAACCTGGGCCGCGCCGCCCGCCAGCGGGCTGCGCCTCACCTGGCTCGGGCATTCCACGGTGCTTATCGAGATCGACGGTGTGCGCGTGCTCACCGATCCAGTGTGGGGAGCGCGCGCATCGCCCTCGCAATTCGCCGGCCCGAAGCGCTTCCAGCCCGTGCCCGTTGCGCTCCGCGCCCTGCCGGCGGTGGACCTGGTGGTGATCTCGCACGACCACTACGATCATCTTGACTATCCGACCATCCGCGAACTGGCCAAGGGCAGCGTGCCGTTCGTGACCTCACTGGGCGTCGGCGCCCACCTGGAAGCCTGGGGCGTGGAGGCCGCGCGGATTTTCGAGCTGGACTGGTGGGAATCGCACCAGTTGGCGAACAGCGGGCTTACCGTGACGGCCGCGCCGTCGCAGCATTTCTCAGGGCGTGGCCTGAAGGACCGCAACGCCAGCCTCTGGTCCTCGATGGTGATCCGCTCGCCGCGGCACACGGTTTTCTTCAGTGGCGACACCGGGCTCACGATGCAATACCGCGAGATCCGCGAACGCCTCGGGCCGTTTGATGTCGTAATGCTCGAGGTGGGTGCGTTCCATCCGGCCTGGGGTGACATACACCTCGGACCAGCGAACGCACTCAAGGCCTTAGGGCTGCTCGGCGGTGGCCGCTTCCTGCCGGTGCACTGGGGCACCTTCAGCCTGGCGATGCACGCCTGGGACCAGCCTGCGGAAGCGTTGCTGGAGCTCGCCCCGAAAACGGGGGCGCAGCTCATCATGCCGCGGCTCGGCCAGCCGGTGGAGCCCGCGCATGCCGAGGAGGTCGAGCCGTGGTGGCGCGGGGTGGATCAGATGCTGCGCGGACCCGAGTCCGATGCGCCGCCAGCGATGACAGTGCCGAAGTCCATGCCCTGGCCGATCGACTGAGTCCGCAACCGACCCGCGGGGGACAGCGCACATGAAACGGAATATGGCGATTCTGATGTTGGGCGCTGTCGTGGGCGCTTCTGCGGCGGGCGCGGAGCCGGGACAGCGCGCGGCGCACCCGCTGGGGATGTCGCCCGTATGCACGACACCCCAGCAGTGTGCTGCGATGTGGACGGCGGCGAGAAAATGGGTCCGCAATGCCTGTGGGTACAAGCTGGAAAAAGACACCGACAACCTGCTGGAGACCTACAACACGGTGAACAACACGATCCCGCGCCAGGTGAGCCGGTCGCTGGCCTGCCGCGTCACCCGGACTCCGCGGACGGAGGGAGGCTATGTGTTCACGGTGACGGCTTCGTGCAGCGCCATAACGCCACGGACCAACCCCTGCTACCCCCCGGCGGACGAAGCGATGAGCGATTTTAACCGCTCACTCAATGCGGTTGCGGCCCGCCTCAAGCGCTGATTACCTCAGAAGATCGCCGCGAGTGCCGTGCACTCGCCGGCGCCGAGCGCGAAATCGAAGATCGCCAGGTCCTCGCGCATGTGAACCTCGGAGCGGGTCCCGGTCAGGGGCACGATGCCGATCTGCGTCAGATACCGGAACAGGACCTGCTCGCGTGTACGGCCCAGTTGCGACGCCAGGGTCCCGATGCTCTCATGGGCGAGGAGTAGCGGATTGGCCGTCAGCGTCCAGAAACTCTGGTAGCTGATCTGGTGCGAGCTGCAGAATTCACGCAACTCGCGGTCGTAGCCGGTTTCGGCGTGGAAGCGGTTCTGCACCACGGCCGGCTTGATGCGCGCCGCACTCCAGAGCGCCTGGAGCGCTTCGAGCCGGTAACAGTTGCTGATGCCCAGTTGCCGGACGCTGCCGTTGTCCACCAGCTGCTCAAAGGTCCGCCACACCTGCAGGGTGTCCTCGGCGTGGGACAGCGGCGAGTGCAGGATCAGGCCATCCACGTAGTCCGTGTGCAGATTTCGCAGCGAAGTGGTGAGGGACTGCATCACCTGTTCGGGCAGCGGAGCCTTCGGGTCATAGGGAATCGTCGCCGGGTCCTGGCCGGACACGGGCGTGAACTTCGTCTGCAGATACAAGTCGGCGCGCGTCAGCCCGGCGTTCAGGCAGGTCGTCAGGCCCGCACCCACACCCGCCTCGTTGTAGTGCCGGGGCTGGCAGGCGGTATCAATGCCGCGAAATCCAAGCTGGACCGCCTTTCTCACCAGTGAGGCGGTCTCGTCCTTCTTCCAGGCCGTTCCGTACAGAATTCCAGGACTGCGCACGCTGGCGCCTGTGGCTGCGGGGCTACGGATATTTCTTTGCGACGACGCCTCGAACCGGGTGCGTGTCGTACACGAGCACGATTGAGGCGATATGCCCGGTGTCCGCGTCGAAATTGAACACGTCGGCGCAATCGAACGACACCCGCGTCCCGTCCTTCAGCGACCAGTCGTACATGTAGTACGCGACGGCGCGCAGGTGCCCTTCGGCACTGACCAGTACGTCATGCACCGTGAGCTTGGCGCCGCTCGACGCGCTGCTGACCTTGGCGAAGAATTCACGCACGGGCAAGCGCCCCAGAAACGGGGATTGCACCCAGCCGTCGGGTATGAACAGCGCGGCGGCCCTGTCCGCATCGCCCGCTTCCAGGGCAGTCAGATATTTTCGTACCGCTTTTTGCATACGATCCCCCGTCCATTCATTCGCCAGGCGCCGGCTGGACGCGTCCGGCCCGCCCCCGCTACCCAGGGCATCATAGTACTGCTCACCGGCGCTCGCGACTTCAGTGCGACTGTGGTTGAATTTGGCCGGCCACAGGCAATTCAAGGGGGCCGTCGTGTACAGACCCTGCAGCGTCCGACCGGTCAGCCGACTTGCGGTGAAACCCCTGTTCGCGGCCCTGGCGATACTGGGCGCGCTGGCGGGCTTAGGCAGGCTCGCCCATGCAGAATCCGACTGGGTGCTGGTGATTCACGGCGGCGCCGGTGTCCCCGAACGGAGCCAGTTGAGCGCCGAGCGGGAGCGGGCGGTTCGCGACGCCCTGCAGCGCTCCCTCGCGCGCGGTGCGGAAGTGTTGAGCCGTGGCGGCCCGGCGCTCGAGGCCGTCGAGCAGGCGGTGCGGGTACTCGAGGATGATCCGCTGTTCAACGCCGGGCGCGGTGCCGTGTTCACCGCCCAGGGTGTCAATGAACTTGACGCCGCGATCATGGACGGCAGCACGCGCCGCGCGGGCGCGGTCGCCGGTGTGACCCGCACCAAAAATCCCATCTCGCTGGCGCGTGCCGTCATGGAGAAGAGCCCGCATGTGATGCTGGCCGGCGCGGGAGCCGATGAGTTCTCGAAGCAGCAGGGCCTGGAGCAGGTCAAGCCACGCTACTTTTTCACCATCCAGCGCTGGCTCGAATTGCAGGAGTTCCTGCACCCGGCAGGGAACGACGCCCGCAAGAGCGGTGCCCAGCCACGCGCGCTGGACAGCGTGCACGGCACGGTCGGCGCGGTGGCCCTGGACAGGAGCGGCCACCTCGCGGCGGCCACCTCGACCGGCGGCCTGACCGGCAAGCGCTGGGGAAGGGTGGGTGATTCCCCGATTATCGGTGCGGGCACCTATGCGGATGATCGCGGCTGCGCGGTGTCGGCGACCGGAACCGGGGAATACTATATTCGCGCAGGCGTCGCCCACGAGATCTGCGCGCGGATCCGCTTCCTGAAGGAAACGCCGCAACAGGCGGCGGACGCCGTGCAGGCGGAAACGCTGGCGCTCGGCGGTGACGGTGGGGTCATCGTACTGGGGAAGGATGGATCCACTGCCTGGTCGTTCAACACGACCGGCATGTACCGTGGAAAGGTGAGCGCAACATCCAGGCCGCAAGTGGCCGTCTACGCGCAGGAGTAAGCGTGGCAACTGAAAAATCGATGGGCGCCGGACAGGACAGCACCGGTTGCGCGAGCTTCACCAGCATGGAAGCCAGTACGGCCCGTGACTGGGCGATCATCCAGCGCGAATTCGTCCGCTACGCCAGCACCCTGCCGGATCGCATTCTCGTGCACGTGCGGCTCCTGCATGGCGAGACGGGAGGGTTCGCCATCGACCGGCTCTCACACGTGCTGCAGACGGCCACGCGGGCCTACCGCGACGGCAGGGATGAGGAATACGTGACGTGCGCGTTGCTGCACGACATCGGCGACACGCTGGGCACCTACAATCACGCCGAGGTCGCAGCGGCCGTGCTGCAGCCCTTTGTATCGGAGGCGAACCGCTGGATGGTCGAGCATCACGGCATCTTTCAGGGCTACTATTTCTTCCACCATATCGGCATGAACCGGGACATGCGCGAGATGTTCCGCGGCCATGCCCATTTTGCGCAGACCGAGGAATTCTGTGCCCGCTATGACGGACCGGCGTTCGATCCTGCTGGGGAGACTCTGCCGCTGAGTTTCTTCGAGCCGATGCTGCGCCGGGTGTTCGCGCAGCCCAGGCAATCACTCTATCTGGCCGCGCTGGAGTAATCCCTCCGCCAGGCCAGCACACAGCCAGGCTAGCGTTTCCGTCCTACACCAAGCAACACGCCGCCCAGGATCAGGGCGCCAATGCCGGCCCAAACCGGGACGTTGACATGCCGGGTCTCGTCAACCGACAGGTGCAAGGAGCCGATGTCAGCCTGGTGAGTTTCGCTGGTGTAGCTGAAGCCACCGTAGGCCAGCGCCATAACGCCCGCGACCACCAGCAGGATGGCGACGATCTTCTGCGCATTCAATCGTGCTTCCCGCCCTGTTTGTCCCGCCCGTGACCATGCCCATGCTCGCGATAGTGGGGCGCGTAGGTCTGCTCGTACCAACGATCCCGAACGAAGTAGACGGGCTGCCCGCAGGCATTGTATTCGTGACAGTGCTGGCGCCAGTGCTTTTCATGTCCGGGGGGTACCCGCAGGTAGATCGGCGGGCGAGATCCGTAGACCTCTGCCCGTTCGATGATCAGGGGCTGGCTGTAGATCAGCTCTGGGTGCGGGAACTCGCCGATGTCGAGACGGCCGTAAAAACCGGGCTCGCCCACACTGATCGATATGCCGACATCGCCAGCGACGGCGGGCGCAACCAGCGCACTTGCGATCGTCGCCGCAGCCAGTGCCGGTAGCAGGAGCTTATTCATGCTGGGACTCCTCATCATTGCAATGCAGTCGTCGGCGACCGCTGAACACCGGTAACTGTGCGCGCACGCCGCGGCGAGGTCTGTTCGGGAACGCACACAGTCGGAATCAGCTGCGGAAATTCTCCCGCAGCACGTCCACCCGCAGTTTTTCGGTGTCGCCGGTGGGCCGGCGCAGGGCCGCGTCGCGCAGCAGACTGGGTGTCCTGCGCGGCATCGCGATTACGGCCAGGCGCTGCTCGTTGATCTGAAACTTGAGATACGGCAGCAGTGCCTTGGACGAGGCCCCCGCGTCGCCGCCGATGATGGTTCCCTCGCAGAACAGGCGGAAATACTCACTGTACAGTTCTTCGTAGCGCCGCATAGGATCCTCGAAGACCCCGTCGCGAATGACGGCACTTCCCACGTGGCTCGAGCACATGTAGCTGCACGCCGAGCGCAGGTAATTATCGTGCTCCTCGACCAGCGCCTGGCTGTAGCCGCGCGACTGATGAAAAAAGCGCAGCAGCCGTTCGCGCATCCGTCCATGCACGTGCTGGACGCGCAAGTGCTCGAACAGCGCCTTGCGGTGAATCAGCGAGAAGCAGGCTGACTTCAGGGCCGTGACCTGGCGCGGCGGCCGGCGTTGCAGGGCCACGGCTCTCATCAGCCCGGCGTGTTCATTTTCCCACCGCACCCAGACCGACGGATTCTCCCTGACGCGGCTTGCGACCATCCGCTCGTGCGGCGAGCCGGCACGCGCCGTGGCTTCAAGCAGCTGCTCGGATGCCTGCATGAGCTGCGCGTGAGAGATGGAGCTGCGCATCACGAGTCTCCGGTCGATCGTCCGGTGGGCGGACGACGCGTAACATGAAACCCTACCACCCCCTTGTCAAATAACTGGTGCTCATTCTGACAAATACCCCTATGTCAAACCGTCCCGGGCCCGGGCGGCGCGCGCCCACGCGGGACGCAACGACGCGCGGGTGAACGGCGCGTGCGCCTGCCCGTTTGACTTCCCGCGGAGCGGGATGCTACAAGCCGAGCTGGGGCTCAACAGAACACCAAAAAACGGGGCAGACATGGCCGGGCAAACCATCGCGCGCCGTGAAGTCGTCCGGCTCATGGGCATTGCCGCCGTGGCCGCCACCTTCCCGGGCTTTAGCCGCTGGGCGTTTGCGGGCATGGCCGATGAACAGGGGCCGGCCGGTGGCGGATTGGCCGCGAGCCGTTACCAGCCGCTGTTTTTTTCGCAGACGCAATTTGCGCTGGTCGAACATCTGGCCGAGGCGATCATCCCTGCCGACGACACACCGGGCGCGCAGCAGGCTGGCGTCGGCGAGTTCATCGATTTCATGGTGGCGAACCGCGTGCCCGTCAGCGGCGCCGGCCATGCCGACAGCCCGCGAGACTCGGCCGTGGCCTTCGGCTCGGAGCTGCAGCGGCAGTGGCTCGATGGCCTGGCCTGGATCGATGCGCAATGCATTTACGATTTCGGGCACGACTATCTGAATTGCAGCGCGGCTCAGCAAAATGACCTGCTCATGAGGCTGGCCTACAAGGCCAGGTACACACGCGCCACAGAGGCGGGCCGCGAATTTTTCCAGCTGTTGCGCGACTACACGGTCGCGGGCTACTACACCTCGCGGGTGGGGATGGAGAGTCTGGGCTGGCCTGGCCTGCGTTCCGTGTGGGACCGGCCGCCGGGTTGCCCTCATCACGATGACCCGGAGCACAAGCGGCTCCTGCCCACATGAAGATCTACGATGCCATCGTCGTCGGCACGGGTGCCGGGGGCGGCACGGCCATCAAGACGCTGTGCGAAGGGGGCCTGCAGGTGCTGGCCCTGAATTCGGGGCCGCGCACCGAGCCGGCCCGGGACTACCGCATGCACCGCCAGGCCTACGACCTGAAATTCCGCGGCTATGGCAACCCGCAGGCGCTGGCGGGCCGCGCACACCAGGAGCGCTATTCGGTCGAGGAGTCAGAATACAACGAAGGCCCGCGGCTCTTCGAGCACGACATCGCGTATGCAAATGCCGCCGGCTCCAACTGGTACTGGAAGCGCTGCAAGGGGACGGGCGGCAAGGCCAATTTCTGGGGCCGATCCTCCTGCCGATTTGGCGATATTGATTTCAAGGCGGCGAGCCTCGATGGCTTCGGCAAGGACTGGCCCGTCGATTACGCGGAGATCGCGCCCTGGTTCACACGCGCTGAGCGTTACATGGGCGTCGCCAGCACCATCCAGAATCGCCCCAGCAATCCGGACGGCGAGTATCTGCCCCCGATGACCTGGCGCTGCTTCGACTACATCATCCAGAAGGCGGCCGAAAAGATCGGCGTACCCTATCTGCCGGACCGGTGCGCACAGCTCACGGTGGCACACAACGGACACCCCGCCTGCCACTACTGCGGCAACTGCAGCCAGGGATGCGATGCGGGCTCCTTCTTCTCGCCTACCTGGTTCACGATTCCGGATGCCGAGAAATCGCGCAATCTGACGCTGGTCACCGACGCGCTGGTGCGCAGCGTGCTGGTTGACGAAAGCGGGATGGCCCGCGGCGTGGCCTACATCGATCGCGAGTCGCGGCGGGAAGTCGAGGCGTACGCCAGGGTCGTGGTCCTGGCCGCCTCGTGCGTCGAGACCGCGCACATCATGCTGAATTCAAAGTCCGGCCACTGGCCCACCGGGATCGCCAACTCGAGCGGGCAGCTGGGGCGCAACCTGATTGACCAGCTGTACGGCAGTCCGGGCTATGGCTACCTGCCGCAACTCCTGGGTCAGCCGCCCACGCCCGACAACATCGCCAATTCCACCGTAGCCTGGATGCCGCGCTGGCAGAACCTCGAGAATCCGCGCACGGAGAAATTCATCCGCGGCTATTCCCTTTACATCGGCGGCGGGTGCGATGAGTTTCCCTGGCACTACGGGCAGCTCGAGGGTTTTGGCGCCTCCTACAAGCGCGACATCAAGCGCTACTATCCGGCGCCGATCAGTGCGCTCATCCAGGCGCCGTCACTCGAGAGTCCCACCAATTACGTCGATATCGATCCGGAGAAGCAGGATATCTACGGCATCCCGCAGTTGCGCTTTCACTATGAGTGGGGCACCAACGAGATGCTGATGTGGGAGCACTCCAAGCAGGTGATGGCGGACCTGTTCAAGGCGGCGGGCGGCGAGTTGTGGAGCGTCGATTCAGCTCCGCAGCGTCCGGGCACCAGCCTGCATGAATGCGGCGTGTGCCGCATGGGCGTAGACCCGAAGACCTCAGTGACCAACAAGTGGGCGCAGGCGCACGACGTGCCGAATCTCTACATCTGCGATGCCAGCATCTTTCCGACTTCCACGGACAAGACCACGACCATGCCCATCATCGCCTTCGCGATGCGCACCTGCGACTACATACTCGGGAATTTCAGGCGCGGCGTGCACCTGCGCGCCTGACCCGCCGTTGGCTCCGGCCCGCAGCGTCAGCTACCATCAGGCATGGAGTACCAATCGATGCGTTACGTGAGACGCCGCGCGGTGGCGGCCGGGATTGCAATGCTGGGCTGTCTCGCGCCCGTTGCGCACGCGGATGCCATCGACGAGTATCTGTGCACGGAAATGGCGGCCCGCAGGATTCCAGGGCTCGCCATCGCCGTGGTCCGGGCCGATCGCATCGAGCGGATGGCCGCCTACGGATTTGCGGACGTCGAGAACGGCGCGGCCGTGTCGGACTCGTCCATCTTCGCAATCGCCTCCACGGACAAGGAGCTGACTGCTGCGGGTGCGCTGAAGGCCGAGGAGCGCGGCAAGCTCAAGGTTGACGATCCGGTGAGCCAGTACCTGCCGCTGCCCTTTCCCGGCATGACGATTCGGCAGCTGCTGAGCCATACTTCGGGCCTCTCCGATTCCCTCGCCGAGCTGGATTCGGGGCGGCGCTACACCTCGTATTCCACGCATCAGCTGCTCGACTTGATACGCGCTCTCCACCCCGCTGAGCCCGGGTCGGGCTTTATCTATTCCGATGACGGCATGTTTCTGGCGCAGGCGGTGACTGAACGGGCGGCGGGCGAGCCCTGGTGGACCTTCATGCGGCGCGAAGTGTTCGAGCCGGCGGGCATGCACTCCGTGGTTTCCATGAATCCGCACACGCTCATCCCCGGTCGCGTCTCTCCCTATACGCTCGATGCCGACGGCAAATTGCTGCGCGATACCCGTCTCGGGATGGACTATGGCCCGCTGTATACCGATCTGGGAATGACCGTCGGTGACTTTGCGCGCTGGCTCATGGCTCTCGATGGCAGGCCGCCCCTGTCACCGAAGATAGTCGCCGCCATGTCAACGCCTGCGCGGCTGCGCGATGGCACGCCCGCTGGGGAAGTGTTTTCGTGGACGCGCTACGGCCTCGGCCTCGGCATCGAGGATATCCTGGGTGAACGCATCCTCGTCCACTCGGGCCACAGCGGCGTCGGTTTTGTAAAGCTGCCGGAGCGCGGCCTGGCGGTGGTCGTGTTCACCAACCTGGCGAATTCCGCCGGCTCGGATGCCGTCGGCCTCGCGCTCGGCGTGGCAGGAATGCTGGAAGGGCGCGTCGCGTTGCGCGACCTGCCGGCTGCGCCGGCGCCTGATGAAAAACTCGCCGCAACGTTGCGCAGCGACTACGAGCACTTCGCTGCCGGCACCCCGGATCCGAAGCACTATGCACGCGCTATCCGTGCGACCGTATTGACGAGCACGGTGGATTTCGCCGGCCGGACTCGTAACCTCGGCAGGCTCAGTGCCTTCGAGTTTCTGCGCGAGCAACGCCTGGACGATGAGCGGGCGCTGTGGTTTCGTGCCCGTTATGCGGACGCCACGTTCTATGTGCGATTCTCGACCAGCCGCGGCGGACTCATCACCCGTCTGGGCTGGTGGCATCTCTGAAATCATAGGCTATATTGTGTCAAAAAATAATAGGATACGTCAGTTAATTAATGTGATTTCGTGTCGCCGGACGGCGCTGGGCGATACTCGCCCGCAGGGGACCCTTGGATCTTGACGCCTTGAATCGTGCCGCGCCGCTGGTCGAGTTCGCCTTCTGGCTGGGCGTCGCCGTGGTGGCCCTCACGCTGGTCATGCTGGCCGTGACTCTGATCATGCGGCGGGTGGCGCTGCGCCGGGACCGGATCTATCGGGAGGCGGTAGCACGGTGGAAGCCGATCATCGTGGCCGAGCCCGGCGGCGTCGCCGCGCGTCTGCCCAGTCTGAGGGCTCGTGACCGGTCCGGTTTCATCCGGGTGTGGAACGACGTGCATGAATCGCTCCGCGGAGGCACGACGGATCATCTGGCGAAGATCGCCCACGAGGTCGGGCTCGAACCGCAGCTGTACGGCGCCCTGCAGTCCACCAGTTTTCACGATCGTGTCATGGCGGTCATTGCCCTTGGGCATCTGCGCAGCGCCGCGAGCTTCACTCACCTGGCGGGGCATCTGGATGACAAGAGCCCGATCATGTCCCTGTGTGCAGCACGCGCATTGATGCAGGTCGACCCGCAGCCCGCGACGCCGCTGCTGGTGGCGCGCATCGTGGAACGGAGCGACTGGTCGCAGGGCAGCATCGCCGCGATTCTCCACGAGGCGGGCGGCGAGCGCGTGTCCGGGCCACTGACCGAGGCAACGCTCAAGGCCGACGGCGAGCTGGCCTCCCGGCTGATCCGGCTGTTGGCCGGAGCGAGCCCCGACACTGCGGCGCCGATCATCCGTGCCTGGCTGGTGGCGGCGAGCGATGAGCCTGTGGTCTCGACCTGCCTGCAGGTGATGTCGAACGCGGCGGACCTGGATTGCGTCCGCCCGCTGCTCGCGCACCCGCGCTGGCACGTGCGCATGCTGGCCGCGGCCACGCTGGGCCGGCTGGGATTGCCGGGCGATGATCAGCGGCTCATCGCGATGCTCTCGGACAGCCAGTGGTGGGTCCGGTACCGGGCTGCCGGCGGGCTCCTCCAGCTGAGTTTCGTCGGCACGGAGCGCCTGCGCCAGATCCAGCAGACCCAGTCCGACCCCTACGCACGGGACATCATTACCCATGTACTGGCCGAGCAGGCGATCGGGAGCACCGCGTGAGCGCGTTCTGGGCACAACTCTTCCTTACGCTGGAATGGGCGTTCTTTGGCTATTTCCTCTGCATCAATGCGGCGTACCTGGCCCTGCACTACGTGTCCGTGTTCAGCATCCTCGAATATATGCGCGATCATCGCGCCGACTACCTGCCGCGGGACCTGCCTGCCTATCAGCCGCCGATCAGCATCCTGATCGCAGCCTTCAACGAGGAGCGGTCGATCAATTCCACGATTCGCTCACTCCTGCAGCTTGATTACCCGGAGTTTGAAGTGCTGATCGTGAATGACGGATCCACGGATGCGACGCTGAGTTCGGTCATCAGGGAATTTTCCATGGTCGAGTTCCCCGAGGCCTACCGGCAGCGGATTCGAACGGAGAAAGTCCGCGGCATCTACGCCTCCACGCGCTACCCGAACGTCCGCATGGTCGACAAGGTCAACGGCGGCAAGGCCGATGCACTGAACGCCGGGATCAATTGCGTACGCTACCCGCTGATCTGTTCCATCGACGCGGACTGCATCCTGCACCCCACGAGCCTGGGCAGGGTGGTGCGGCCGTTCCTGGAGGACTCCAACACGGTTGCGTCCGGGGGCGTCGTCAGAGTGCTCAATGGCTGTACCGTCAAGAATGGTTTCCTGGAGAAAGTCGAACTGCCGCGACAGGTGCTGCCCATGTTTCAGAATGTCGAGTACCTGCGCGCCTTCCTGTTCGGCCGCATGGGCTGGTCCCCGTCCAATGCCCTGCTGGTGATTTCAGGTGCCTTCGGGGTGTTCCGCAAGGAGCGGGTGGTGGCCATAGGGGGTTACCGCACCGACACCGTGGGCGAGGACATGGACCTGGTGGTACGGCTCCATCGCCGCGCGCGCGACGGGCGACGACCCTATCGCATCACCTTCGTGCCGGATCCCATCTGCTGGACCGAAGTGCCGAGCGACCTGAAGTCCCTGATGGGCCAGCGCATGCGCTGGCAGCGTGGACTGGCGGAGAGCCTAATCCCCAATCTCGGCCTGCTGTTCAGCCGGCGCGGTGGCACTGTGGGCTGGCTGGCCTTCCCGTTCATGCTGCTGTTCGAGCTGCTCGGGCCCATCGTCGAGATCGTGGGCTACATTGCCATGATTATACTGTGGTGGTTCCATGTGATCCCGATGCAGGTCTTCCTGGTGTTCCTGTTCCTGGCGGTGGGCATGGGGATCATGTTGTCCACCAACGCGATTTTTCTCGAGGAACTTTCGTTTCAGATGTATCCGCGAGTGGGGCAGCAGCTCAGGCTGTTTCTGGCGGCCGTGTTTGAAAACATCGGGTACCGCCAGTTGATCGCATTCTGGCGCGTGATCGGCATGCTCAAGTGGCTGTTCAGCGGCAATGCGCGCAGCCACTGGGGCGAGATTGCCCGCGACGGGTCCTGGCAACACGCCGATGGCGCGGGCGCTGGCGGCACGCGCAAGGGTGGCAGCCCATGAGGTCTGTGATGCTCGCGTTGGTACTGGCCGGATTGCTGGCGGGGACGACGATCGCTCAGGCACAGCTCAGCCCGCCCAGTTTCGACCAGCAGTTCCAGAACGCCCGTGCTCTGGCGATCGCTGGCCAGCGCGAGGCGGCGCTCAGCGCCTACACCGCGCTCCTGCAGCAGTCTCCCGGCAACGCGGATGTGCTCCTGGGTCGTGGTCGTTTGTACGCGTGGATGGGCAAGTGGGCCGAGGCGGAAGCCGACCTGAGTGGGGCCACGATAGCGGCACCAGCGTATGCCGATACCTGGTCGGCGTTGGGTGATCTGTACCTGTGGAGCGATCGGCCCGGCCAGGCGGCGGCGGCCTATGGACGGTGGCTGGCGCTGGCGGCACCGGGCGATCCGGCGCCGCTGATCGCGCGCGGCCGCGCGCTGCGGGCCGCCGGCGAATTCGCGGCGGCGCGGGCGGATTTTCAGGCGGCCGGCGACCGCGGCGCCGATCCGGCGCAGATCGCTGATTACCTGCGCTCGATGGCGCCGCGCGCGCCCGCCCCGGACATCTACGGACCGGCGGGCTATCACTGGTCCGCCAGTCTCGGCGCCAGCTGGACGGCGTTCTCACCGGCGCGCGCCGACTGGAGCGACTACACGCTGTCCGTGCGCAGGCACTTCAAGCGCGGTTCCCTGGCATTCGAGGCGCTTGGGGCCGATCGCTTCAGCGGCAGCGACCATGCCTGGGCGCTGGACGGGTACGTCGACCTGTGGAGCCGCGCCTACGCGAACCTGCGTTACCAGCGCAGCCCGCAGGCAGACCTGTTCCCCGAAACCTCCTGGCGCGCCGAACTCTTTCAGGGCGTGGGCCGGGGCTGGGAGCTCTCCGGCAGCTTTGACCGCCTGGATTTCAGCTCATCCGCGGTCGACATTTACGGCCTTGGGGTCGGCAAGTATGTCGGCAACTGGTACGTGAGGATGCGCCACCTCTACGTACCCGGCAATGGCACCAACAGCAATAGCGATCGCCTGCTCGCGCGCTATTACTACCGGGGTGATGCGGACAACTACGTGGAGTTCTCGGCAGGGGCCGGCCAGAGCGATACGGCGTTGGCGAGCGCGCCGGGTTCCACCGCGCATGCGTACAGCTGGTCCACGAGTGCCGCCCTGGTGAAGTTTCTCAATCCACGCTTCGGATTCAAGGTCGGCGCCAGCTACGAGCATGATGATGATGGCTATAACGGTCGCGGCGTCTTTGGAACTGTCTATACGCGATGGTAGAGCGCCGCCCGATTGAGGTCGTCGGCGGGGCGGTGACGCGCTTTGTCGGCCTGCTCCCGGCTTTTCTCCTGGCCATGTTGTGCCTGCGAGCCGCCGAGCTCGGCGCCGGCATGCCTCCGGGTGCGGGGTTCGCCGAAGCGATCCGCATTTCAGCCTGGGCGCTCGCCGGCGATGCGTACGTCCTGGCGAGATTCCTGCCGCTGTTGTTGCTGTTGTCGCTGGCGCCGCTGCTTTCGAGCTCCAGGCGCGCCGTGTTCTGGAGCCTGGGGCTGCTCTGGTCCGCCCTCGTTGCCGTGCAGGCCGCGCTCATCCAGTACTTCATCACCGCGCGCGTGCCGCTCGGCGCAGACCTGTACGCCTACAGCTTGCGCGACGTGCAAGAGACGGTTGCTGCAGGGCTGAGACTCTACCCGGCAGTTCTGGTGGGGACGCTCCTGGCGCTGCTGATCCTCTGGGCAGGACTCACGCGGTCGCTGCGGCGCGAACGCCCGCTGTTGTCGCGGCGAGTCGCGGCCGGGATCATGGCAGCGGCGGTTGTGCTGTGGCTTGGCCCGGGGCAGTTTCCGCAACAACGCTCGGAAACCCAGTACAGCTACAGCCTGAGGGGCAACAAAGCCGCTTATTTCCTCGCCGACAGCACCAGGTTCCTGATGCACCGGCGGGCCGCGGAGTCCGCGCAGGCCGCAGTCGGCGCTGACACGATCCTACCGGAGCCCATTTCCGGTTTTCGTTACCTGGATCCGCGCTTCCCGTTCCTGCACGCGGAGCAGACACCGGACGACCTGAGCCCGCATTTTGTGGTGCATCCGCATTGGCCGCCCAACCTGGTGTTTCTCATCGTCGAAGGGCTGGGGCGTTCATTCTCGGGTCCGGGCGCGAGCCTCGGCAGCTTCACGCCGTTTCTGGACAAACTCGCGGGGCAAAGTCTTTACTGGGAGAATTTTCTGTCGGTGCAGGGCCGGACGTTTGGCGCCCTGCCTTCCATTTTCGGTTCACTGCCCTTCGGTGAGGAGGGGTTCGCGGCGCTGGGCGAGGCGATGCCGGCGCACGCGACGCTGCTGAGTGTGCTCAAGGGCCAGGGTTATCAGCTCAGGTACTACGCCGGCACCGATCTCGAATTCGACAATGAACGTGCCTTCCTGCTGCGGCAGGGCGTGGACCGGCTGCGCGAGAGGAAGGATTTCGGGCCGGGCTATGTCGTCAGCAACGAGTGGGGGTATGGCGACAATGAACTGGTGTCATTGGCGCTGGCCGACGCGGCCGACGATTCCAGACAGCCCTTCGTTGCGGTCCTGCAGACCAACTCGACCCACACGCCCTACACGTTCGCAGGCCAGGCCCGCTACCCGCAACGCTTCGAGCGGCGCCTGGACGAGCTGGGGGTGGCGGAAAAACGTAAGGACGCCTATCGCGCCTACCGGGACATCTATAGCTCGATCCTGTATGTCGATGACGTCCTGCGCCGCTATTTCGACGCGACCCGGCGCCGCTCTTACTACGCCAACACGATATTCATCATCACCGGGGATCACCGCCTGCCGGAACTGCCGTTGTCCGAATGGATTGACCGCTACCATGTGCCGCTGATTATCTTTTCACCGCTGTTGCGGGCGCCCCTGCGGATCAAGTCGGTGTCTTCGGATTTCGACATCGCGCCCTCATTGCTGTCCTTCCTGTCCCACAGCTATGGCATCAGGACGCCCGCAGCCGTGACGTGGATCGGCTCCGGGCTGGATCTGGAGCCGCAATTCCGCAACCTGCACGAATTTCCGATGAAGCAGACCAAGACCAACCTGGTGGACTTCATCGCCGGGCGGTGGCTGCTGAGCAGGGACAGTCTCTATGCCCTGGGCGACGGCCTGCACGCCGAGCCGGTTCAGGACGCGCCGGCGCAGGCCCGCGTAGAGGCGCAGTTTACGGCGTTCCTCAGGGCGAACGACCAGTTCGCGCACAGCCGGATCCTCATGCCGCCGGAAGCCCTGGTACGGCTGGAAACCTTTGACGGGCGGCAGCGTCAGAATACACAGGCGCCACTTCCGCTGACGGCCGCTGCGCTTGCCGTGCGCGAAGTGCGACTCCCTAAGGCTGCGCACGCGGGTCAGCTGACCATTGAGGTCGTGTTCGCCAATGCTGCGGCACGACCGAGTGAGCCCTTCGTGCCGCTCGTGGTGCTGCAATCCGCCGACGGCCGGGACCTTTCCGAGACTTACGGTGCCGTCCTGACGCTCGGCGCCGGACAGACCCGTACATTGCGGATCCCGGTCAAGTCCTTGGGCCTGGCCCGCGGGCATTACTTTCTGTCGGTACTGCCCTCGCACCCCGCGACCGGCAAGCCTGTGGGCACGGGCCGTTATCACCTGCCGATCGTGATCGAGGGCTGAAGGAGCCCAACGCCCATCATGACTCGCACGATCCTGATCGCCCTGACGCTGCTGATGTTGCTGGGTGCCCGGACCACAATGGCGGCGGAGCGGGCCATCTGGGTCTGGGAGCAAGACTCATACGCGATGGTGCAGGAGCGCGCGGCGGGCGGTGCCGCGATCGCCTTTCTGAAATCAAAGGGTATCCGGGTCCTGTACCTGTACGCCGACGCGTTCCAGGGACAGGGGCTGCTGGAAGCTCGACCGGAACTGTATCGGACCTTTGTCCGCCGGCTTCATGGCAACGGGCTGCGCGCCTATGCGCTGCTCGGTTCAGCCTACCTG
>DATFUG010000376.1:0-3616 GCA_035261025.1 Steroidobacteraceae bacterium
GCGCGCGAAGGACCAGCACATGCCGATGCCCAGGACAAATCCGGTGATGATGAGCGCGAGCCACGACCAGGCCGTGCCGCCCGTCAGGTGCAACCAGCCCTGACTCACCGCCAGCCAGATGAGCGCCGCGAACAGGGCCACGACCAGTCCGACCCCGAACCAGCCCAGCGAACGCAGCGTCGCGGTCGCGTAGATCACCCACACGATCAGCAGCAGCAGGCCGCACAGCACCTGCAGCGCGGACAGGTGCGGGAAAACTGCAGCCACCCAGTGAATGTACGAGTGGCCGCTGGGATTTGCCGTGAGCAGCACCAGTGCCTGGGCGGCCAGCATCCGCGCCAGGACGCCCCCGGGACTCATGGTATTGTTGTTCATGGGTGCATGGTTCACCAAAATTGGTGCCGGCGGCAAGGCTCAGCGTGCGTGAGCGACCGCGGGTGTAGCCCATTGGCGGCCTGTCCTTATATATTCGCCTAATGCCCGCCGTCGACCTGCTCGCCACACTGAATGCCCCGCAGCGCAAGGCCGTGACTTTCGGCCAGCCGCTCCCGGACGGCAAGGGCGTGCGGGCCGGCCCGCTCCTGGTGGTCGCCGGGGCCGGCACGGGCAAGACCAGCACCATTGCGCATCGGGTCGCATGGCTGGTCATGAACGGGGTCGATCCGGCGCGCGTCCTGCTGCTGACCTTCACGCGCCGCGCCGCGCAGGAGATGCGCCGCCGCGCGCACGATATCCTGCGCCAGGCGCTCAGCGACACGCTCGGCAACAAGGCGCAGGCCATGCTGCAGCGGCTGAACTGGGCCGGCACCTTTCACTCCATCGGCAACCGATTGCTGCGCCACTACGGCCGGCATCTAAAGCTCGAGCCGGGCTTCACCGTCATCGACCGGAGTGATTCCGCCGACCTGTTCGATAACCTGCGCCAGGAGCTGGGGCTGACCGAGCAGTACCAGCGGTTTCCACGCAAGGACACCTGCCTGGCGATCTATTCCTGGCGCGTCAACACGCAGAAGAGCCTGCACGAGACGCTCGAGCAGCAATTCTCGTGGTGTCTGGGCTGGGAGCCGGATCTGGGAAAGCTGTGCCGCGCCTACGTGGAGCGTAAGCAGCGCTTTGGACTGCTCGATTACGACGATCTGCTGATCTACTGGCGCGAGATGATGAACGAGCCCAAGCTGGCACAGCAGGTCGGTGCGAACTTCGATCACATCCTGGTGGATGAATACCAGGACACCAACCGGCTTCAGGGCGAGATCCTGCGCGGCCTGCGGCCCGATGGCGCCGGTGTCACCGTGGTCGGTGACGATGCGCAGTCGATCTACTCCTTCCGCGGCGCCGCGGTGGAAAATATCCTCGGCTTTCCGGAGCTGTTCACCCCGCGCGCCGAAGTGGTGACGCTGGCGCAGAACTACCGGGCCACGCAGCCCCTCCTGGATGTCGCCAACGCGCTCATGAGCGACGCGCCGCGCCAGCATCGCAAGCACCTGCTCTCGGTGCGGGGAGCGGGTGGCCGGCCGCAGTTCGTCACCACGGACGAGCTGCAATCACAGGCGGAATACGTCTGCAACCAGATTCTCAAGCGGCGCGAGGCCGGCGTGCTGCTGCGCAAGCAGGCGGTGCTGTTCCGCAACGCGAGCGCCAGCGACGGGCTCGAAGTCGAGCTCTTGCGCCGGCGTATCCCTTTCGTCAAGTACGGCGGCCTGAAATTCCTGGAAGCGGCCCACGTCAAGGACATGCTCAGCGTACTGCGCTGGGCCGACAACCCGCGCAACACGCTGGCCGCGTTTCGCATCCTGCAGCTGCTCCCGGGCATGGGCCCGTCGAACGCGCAGCGCATCGTCAGCGAGATCGAGCAGCAGGGCGGGGGCTTTGCACTGCTCGCCCAGGTGCAGAAGCCGGCGGCGGCGCTGCAGGACCTGCCGCGCCTGTCCAAACTGCTGACGACACTGGCCGAACCGCAGCGCCCCTGGCCCGGGCAGGTGCGCCTGGTGCGCGACTGGTACCAGCCGCATCTGGAGCGGCAGTTTGAGGAGACGCATACGCGCCTGGGCGATCTGGACCAGCTGGAACAGCTGTCCGGGCAATTTCCCTCGCGCGAGCGCTTTATCACCGAGCTGGCGCTCGATCCGCCCAATGCGGCGGGCGACCTGGCCGGCACGCCGGTCCACGACGAGGATTATCTGGTGCTGTCCACCGTGCACTCGGCCAAGGGCATGGAATGGGACACCGTGTTCGTGCTCAACGTGGTCGACGGCAGTTTCCCCTCGGAATTCGCGACCGGGCGCGCCGAACTCATCGACGAGGAGCGCCGGCTCCTGTATGTCGCCATGACCCGCGCACGCAACGAGCTGGCGCTGTGCTCGCCTCTCAAGTTCCCGCTCACCCAGCAGCCGCGCACCGGCGATGCGCACGTCTACGGCGCGCGCAGCCGCTTCATCAGCGACCGGGTGCTCAAGTGCTGCGAGCAGACGGCATTCCACGGCGCGCAGAGCGGCGATACCGGGCTCAACGAGGCGCGCGGCGATTCCATCGACATCAACGCGAAGCTCAGGGAGATGTGGTAGGGCGGATCAGACCGCGATCGCGATGATGTGCGCCTGAATCCTGCCGTCCACCGCCGCAGCGCCAAAGCGCGCTGACACGGCAGCCGCACACGCGGCGGTCGCCGCGGCGAGCCCGCCGGGCTGGCGCTGCTCGATTTCCCCGCGCGTGGGCGTCCCCTGGCAGTACGCGACGGCGGGAATGCTGGGCCCGGGCGCCCGGCTGCGCGCGCCCAGCGTCACGAATTCCGCTTCCGCCGTGAATCCTCCCCGCCGCAGATCGCGCTCGATGCCCAGCCGGTCGTGGTAGCCGTGCGGCGTGCGGGCCAGGAAGCGCGGCGGATCCTCCGGGAACAGTTCGGCCAGCGCGCTCACGACCGTGTGGGCGAATTCGTTTTCCTCAATGCGATCCCACACATTGAAAAATAGGGTCCCTCCCTGGGCGAGTACACGGCGCGCTTCGGCGAAGGCCCGTGCCTGGTCAGGGAAGAACATGACGCCGAACTGGCAGGCCACCGCGTCGAAGGAGGCGTCCTCGAACGGCAGGTGCAGGGCGTCGGCCTGCCGCCATTCGACCTGCCGTGGCGTGGCGACGGTCGCGGCACGCTGGAGCATGGGCTCATTGAGATCGGTGGCGACGATAGCCGTCGCTTCCGGCAACAGGGCGGCCAGCTGGCGGGTCACGACGCCGGTGCCCGCGGCGATTTCAAGGACCCGCCGCGGCCTGCGAGCCGCCACGCGGCTGGCCAGATCGCGCGCATAGGACTCGAAGATCAGTGGCACCAGCAGGGAATCGTAGATTTCCGGCACCGATCCGGAGAACACACTGTCGCCATCATGCTGCCGCACTGGCCGGACCTCGGCTTCAGGACTCGAGGTAGGCGTAGCCGTCGAGTTCCTGCTCGTAGAAACGCTTGAGCGCCTGGCCTTCGGCAACCGTCATGCGGCCCTCGCGCACCGCGCGCTCGCAATCGCGCGCCAGCGCCGGTGCCAGCTCGGCGACGTCGTATTCCATGTACTCCAGCACCTTGTTCGCCGTGTCGCCCTTGACCACTTCCTCGATCCACCAGCCGCCC
>DATFUG010000377.1:0-2310 GCA_035261025.1 Steroidobacteraceae bacterium
GTGAGCCGCGAGGTGTCGGCGCTGCTGGATGTGCGCGATCCGGTGCCCACGGCTTACCGGCTGGAGGTGTCCACGCCGGGCCTGGACCGGGTGCTGCGAACGCCGGCGCATTACGCACGCTTCCTGGGCGCCAGGGTTGCGATCGAGCTCGCCGGCGCGCGCGACGGGCGCCGGCGCTACACCGGCAAGCTGGAGCTGGCCGGGCCAGAGGGTATTGATGTGGAAGTTGACGGCATCAGGGTACCGCTGAATTACGCGGAAATATTTCGCGCGCGGCTGGTTCCGGAGTGGCCGGATAACTCAAGCAAAGGCAGGAGACGATGAACAAGGAAATCCTCATGGTGGTCGACGCCGTCTCGAACGAGAAGGGCGTAGACAAGGAGATCATCTTCGAGGCACTCGAAGCGGCCCTCGCGGCCGCGGCGCGCCGCAAGCACAGCGAACTGTGGGACGTGCGGGTCGCCATCAACCGCAAGACGGGCGACTACGAGACCTTCAGGCGCTGGAAGGTGTTCGCCGATGATTCGCGGGAGATCGAGAACCCCGAGGCGGAACTGCGCCTGGAGGACGGACTGGATGTCGACAAGGACACCCAGGTCGGCGGCTACGTGGAGCAGCCCATGGAATCGGCCGCCTTCGGCCGCATCGCGGCACAGCAGGCCAAGCAGGTGATTGTCCAGAAGGTGCGCGAGGCCGAGCGCGCGCAGGTGGTGGAGCAGTACAAGGACCGCGTCGGCACGCTCGTCAGCGGTGTAGTCAAGCGCATCGATCGCAATGGCATCTATGTCGATCTGGGCAGCAACGCCGAAGGCTTCGTACCGCGCACGGACATGATCGTGCGCGAGCAGCTCAAGCCGCAGGATCGCGTCAAGGCATTCCTCAAGGAAGTCCGCGCCGAACCGCGTGGACCGCAGCTGTTCCTGACGCGCACGGCCCCTGAATTCCTCATCGAACTGTTCAAGCTCGAGGTTCCGGAAGTCGGCCAGGGCATGATCAAGATACTGGCTGCGGCGCGTGATCCGGGCATTCGGGCCAAAATCGCCGTGAAGAGCAGTGATCCGCGCATCGATCCGGTGGGCGCCTGCGTCGGCATGCGTGGATCGCGCGTGCAGGCCGTGTCCAATGAGATTGCGGGCGAGCGCGTCGACATCATCCCCTATGACGAGAATCCGGCGCAGTTCGTGATCAACGCCATGTCGCCGGCGGAAGTGCAATCGATCGTGGTCGATGAGGAAAAGCACGGAATGGACATCGCCGTCGCGGAGGACAAGCTCTCCCAGGCCATCGGCCGCGGCGGGCAGAACATCCGGCTCGCCAGCCAGCTCACGGGCTGGGAGCTCAACGTCATGACCGAATCGGACGCCGAGACCAAGAGTGACGCGGAGTCCAAGGCCCTGATCGCGACGTTCATGAAACAGCTGGACGTCGATGAAAACGTCGCCAGCATCCTGGTGCAGGAAGGCTTCTCGACCATCGAGGAAGTGGCCTACGTGCCGGCCGCGGAGCTGGCGGGGATCGAGGAGTTTGACGAGGACATCATCAAGGAATTGCGCAACCGAGCGCGCGATGTGCTGCTGACGCAGGCGATCGCCAGTGAGGAGTCACTCGACGCCTCCATGCCGACCGAGGATCTGCTGACGCTTGCAGGGATGAGTCCGGATCTCGCCCTGGCGCTGGCGCGCCGCGGCGTGCGTTCGCGCGATGATCTGGCGGACCAGGCGGTCGACGATCTGGCCGACATCGAGGGACTGTCGGCGGAGGAGGCCGGGAGACTGATCATGACAGCGCGTGCACCAATGTTCGAGGCGCAGCGCTGAGTCTGGCGCCCCGGAGTTCAAAATTATGGCTGATGTGACGGTATCCCAATTCGCCGAGGCACTGAAGGTGCCGGTCGACAAGCTGCTGGCCCAGCTGGACCAGGCCGGCATCAACGTCGCTGGCCCGGAAGGGGTCATCAGCGAAGACGCCAAGCTGGAACTGCTGACGCATCTGCGCCGCAGCCACGGGAGCGGTGCGGCCGGCGCCGGTTCCGCGCCCGCACGCATCACGCTCAAGCGCAAGACGCAAAGCGAGCTGAAGCTGGCCAGTACCCAGGGCCGGGCACGCACGGTAAATGTCGAGGTGCGGGTGAAGCGCACCTATGTGAAGCGTGATGTCCTCGAAGAGCAGAATCGCGCGCAACAGGAGCAGCTCGACGCGCAGCGGCGCGAAGTCGAGGAGGCGCAGCAGGCCCAGCAGGCCAAGATCGAGGCCGAGCGCCGCGAGCGCGAATCACTCGAATCGGCCAATCGGCGCCGCGCCGAGGAAGAA
>DATFUG010000378.1:0-2525 GCA_035261025.1 Steroidobacteraceae bacterium
CAGCAGCTTGCCCAGTGCGATCGACTTGAGGTTGCCGAGGTACCCGGTGTGCTGGTGGTACATCTTGTCGTCGAGCTTGTTGCCCGTGACGGCAATCTTCTCGGCGTTCAGCACCACGATGTGGTCGCCCATGTTCACGTGGGGGCTGTAGTCCACCTTGTGCTTGCCCTTGAGCCGATGGGCGATCTGCGAGGCCAGGCGCCCCAGGGTCCTGCCGCTGGCGTCGACCACGTACCAGTCACCGCGCACGGTGGCGGCATTGGCAAATTTCGTCTTCATGATTACGGGGAACCTGGAAAAATGGGCGCGAAAGTGTACTCAAGCGCCCCCCGGTTTGCAAAAGAGTCCATCCGGGGAGGCTGGCCCTGCCTGCCAGTGCCCGGCGACACTCTATAATGAGCCCATGCCCGGGCCCCAACCGCCTGATTTCACCCTGGATAGCCTGTTCCGGGCGGCTGACAACGCGCTGCGGGCCCTGTTTGCCCCTGCCCGGGCCTCCCGGGCGCCCCCGGACCTGCCGGACGCGGCTCCCCTGGGCGAAACCGACCGGCGCCTGGTGGCAGGCCTGATGAGGGTCAATCACGCCGGCGAAATCGCTGCCCAGGCGCTCTACCACGGGCAGGCCCTGATGGCCCGCTCTGATGATACGCGGCAATTCCTGCTGCGGGCGGCGGCCGAGGAAGGCGATCACCTGGCCTGGTGTGAACAGCGCCTCCGGGAGCTGGGTGATCGCACCAGTCTGCTCAATCCCTTCTGGTATGCCGGCGCCTTCGCGATCGGCGCGACGGCGGCCGCCTTCAGCGATCGCCTGAGCCTGGGTTTCGTGCGGGAAACGGAACGCCAGGTCGAGGGGCACCTGAGCGAGCACCTGGCCAGGCTTCCGGCGGCGGATGGACGGAGCCGGCAAATTCTGGAGACCATGCAGCGTGAAGAGACCGGACATGCGCAGGCCGCGCAGGGGGCAGGCGCTGCGGAGCTGCCGCCACCGCTGCGCATCCTGATGGGTTTGACCTCCAGGCTGATGACGCGCAGCGCATACTATGTTTAACCCAGCTCAAAAGCCTTGCAGTGAGCGGGACTTATGTAATAAAAAGCAGTCATGAACAACCTGCAACATGAACAGAGCAGCCGCGCCATGGAAGAGAATGTCAGAGCGTTGAGCGACATTCCGGCAATCAACCGCTTCCTGAGTTATTGCCGCGTCCGTACCGTGCCCTCCAAGACCGTGCTGATTCACGCCGGCGATCTCCCTGACGTCCTGTACTACGTCATCAGTGGATCCGTCGAGGTGATGATCGAGGATGAGGAAGGCAACGAGATGGTGCTGGCCTACCTCAACAAGGGGCAGTTCTTCGGGGAGATGGGCTTGTTCTACGAGCAGCCGACACGCAGCGCCTGGGTGCGCACGCGCAGCGCCTGTGAGCTGGCGGAGATGACGTATCCGCGATTCCGTCAGGTGGCGACCGAGAGCCCGGGATTGATTTTCGAGCTGGCGACGCAGCTGGCCACGCGCCTGGATCGCACCAACCGCAAGCTCGGCGACCTCGCATTTGTTGACGTCACGGGCCGCGTCGCGCACGCCATCATGGATCTGTGCAACGAACCGGACGCGATGACGCATCCGGAGGGCATGCAGATCAAGGTATCGCGGCAGGAACTCTCGCGGCTGATCGGCTGTTCGCGCGAGATGGCCGGCCGCGTGCTCAAGGTGCTCGAGGAACAGGGCCTGCTGCGCGCCACCGGCAAGACCATCGTGGTGTTCAATGCGCGACCGAAAATGAAGACCCGGCCGGTCGTGATTCCTTCCCGGGGTGGCGCCGGCGCCGCGGCGGCGAAGCCGACGGCCGCCATGACCTCGGATGATGACGACGAGGACGACGACGAGGACGACGAAGCCTGATCAGGCGGTAAGGGCATCGGCCGCGGCGATGGCCGCGCGCATGGCGCGAATCGTCGCTGCGTAATCACTGCTGCCGTAGATCGCCGAGCCGGCCACGAAGGTGTCTGCGCCGGCGCGCGCCACGGCGGCGATGTTGTCCGTCCGGATGCCACCATCCACCTCGACGCGGATCTCGCGGCCACTGGCACGGACCCGCCGCCGCACTTCGGCAATCTTCGGCAACACTCCGGCAATGAATTGCTGGCCGGCGAACCCGGGGTTGACCGACATCAGCAGCACCAGGTCGAGCTTTTCGAGCGTGTAATCCAGCCAGTCGAGCGGCGTTGCCGGATTGAGCACCAGGCCCGGGCGGCAGCCGTGCTCACGTATCAGGGCGATGGTACGATCGACGTGCTCGCTGGCTTCCGGGTGAAAGCTGATGTAAGTGGCGCCGGCGCGCGCAAAATCCGGCACCAGCCGGTCGACCGGCCGCACCATCAGGTGCACGTCGATCGGTGCCTTGACGCCATGCTTGCGCAACGCCTCGCACACCAGCGGCCCGACGGTTAGGTTCGGCACGTAGTGGTTGTCCATCACGTCGAAGTGCACCAGGTCCGCGCCCGCCGCCAGCACCGCGTCCACTTCG
>DATFUG010000379.1:0-2212 GCA_035261025.1 Steroidobacteraceae bacterium
CCTGTTCGGCCATCAATGCGGCGTACACGGGGTCAGGGTAGACCGTGCCGCGCTGCTGACGGAGTGTCGCGACGTGGTCGATATTCACGCCCAGTTCCAGTGGCGGGTTCATCACGCAGATCGCTCCATTTTGGCGACGGCCCGCGCCACGGCGCGGGTCGCAAGTTCACGGCCTTCCAGACAATGATCGAGCGCGGCGCGCAGCACGGCACGCGCCTGCCGCTGCCCCTCGGCATCGCTCAAGGGTAGCTCCGCAGCCAATGCCAGCAGCACCCGGCCCGGCACGGTGCCGGCCGCGGTGGCATCGCGCGCGCTGTCGTGGACGCCCGCGCTGACCGGCCAGACGCCTTCCCCGGGGCGGAAATGGTAATAGGCCTCGGCCACGACGGGGCGACCGCCCGTCTCGACCGCCAGCTCGCTCCCGTAGCCAAGCAGCTGCAGCAGCCGGTTCTCGAAATGACGCAGCACTTCCTCGAGGGGCGCACCCTCGGCCAGCCGCGCCACGGTGGCGGCATAGTGCAGGTAGAGCTCGCGCTGCGGATCGTGTGCCACCGTGAGCTTGAGCACCAGTTCGTTGAGGTAGAAGGCGCTGAACAGGTAGGCGGGGTTGAGCGCAGGCGGCGGCGGCCCGTCGGCTTCGGCCGCCGTGAGCGTGGGCGCCTCGCCGCGGCCGCTCCAGGACAGCAGCAGGGGCCTGAAAGGCTGGAGCGGTCCAAAGCGCGGGCGTGGTCCGCGGGCCGCGCGGGCGAAGGCACTGAGCCGCCCGTAGTCGCGCGTGAACAGCTCGACGATGAGGCTGGTGTCCCGATAGGCGCGCCGGTGCAGCACGAAACCGGCCGCCAACTCGACGCGGTGTGCGCTGCGGCTCATTCCACCTCCAGCTCGCGCAGCGCGCGCGCATCGTCCGCCCAGTTCTCGCGCACCTTGACCCACAGCGTCAGGTGGTAGCGACGCCCGAACAGGTGATTCAGTTCCAGGCGCGCGGCGCGGCCGATGCGCTTCAGTCGCTCACCGCCCGCCCCGATCACGATGGGCTTCTGCCCTTCGCGATCCACCCAGATCACCGCGCCGATCTCGACGCGCCCGTCGGCGGTCGCGGCGTAATTCTCGAGCTCGACCGCGATGCCGTACGGCAACTCCTCGACCAGCTCGAGTGTGAGTTTTTCGCGTATCAGCTCGGCAATGCGAAAGCGCTCGCTCCGGTCCGTGATCTGCCCTTCCGGGTACAGGCGCTCGCCCTCGGGCAGCGCCTCGAGTATCTCGCGGCGCAGGGCCTCGATATTGTCGGCGCGCAATGCGGACAGCGGCACGATTGCGAGGAATTGGGCGCGCTCGGCCAGCCTGCTGATATAGGGCAGCAGTCGCTCGCGCGGATGCACGCGGTCGATCTTGTTGACGACGGCGATCACCGGCCGCTGCATCTGCATGACCCGCTGCAGCGCCATCTCATCTTCGTCCGTCCACTGCAGCGCCTCGACCAGCAACACCGCCAGGTCCGCGGCACCGAGCACCGAGGTCGCGGTGCGATTCATGGCGCGGTTGAGCGCCCGCTTCGGTCCCTGGTGCATCCCCGGGGTGTCGACGAAGGCAATCTGGCCGTCGGCCGACTCGCTGATGCCCAGCACCCGGTGACGCGTCGTCTGCGGCCGGGAGGTGACGATGCTGACCTTCTGACCGAGCATCGTATTGAGGAGCGTGGACTTGCCGACGTTGGGCCGGCCGACCAGGGCCACATGGCCGGAGCGGAAGGACTTCATGGTGTGAGCTGCACCAGCAGCTGCTGCGCGGCCGCCTGCTCCGCCCGCCGGCGGCTGAGGCCGACGCCCTGCGCACTCGAATTCAGCGCCGTCACTGCGCAACTGACGTGAAAGGTCTGGGCGTGCGATTCCCCCTCGACCTGCACCACGGTGTATTGCGGCAGCGGCAGCCCACGCGCTTGCAGCCATTCCTGCAGCCTCGTCTTGGCGTCCTTCTGGTCGTCCGCGGCTGAGGTCCCGGCCGCGTCCAGCGCCTCGAGGGCCGGCGCCAATACGCGCCCAAACACCCGCCTGGCCGTCTCAAAGCCGGCCTCGAGATAGACCGCGCCGCACACCGCCTCGAGCGCATCGGCCAGGATCGACTCGCGCCGCTCGCCACCGGTCTTGAGTTCGCCGGCACCCAGGGAAAGCGCCGGGCCCAGTTCCAGCGGGCCTGCCAGGCGCGCCAGCGAATC
>DATFUG010000380.1:0-2863 GCA_035261025.1 Steroidobacteraceae bacterium
GTGAGCCCTGGTGGCGCGGCCTGCACCGGGCGTATTTGCGACGCGTTGCCGGAGTGCGCTAGTGCAGATGGTGCGATCCGCGGGGCACAGGCAGGGCGACGCTGTAGCGCAGGTATCGCCGCTCGCTTATGTCAAGTGTCCGCGGCAAACCATGGATTGATTAAGTCACGCCTCAGAGTTAGGTTTGCCAGATTAATTCAAACTCCGGTCCAGTCATCAAGGGGGCAAGACCATGAAATTCGCTCACTGTGCATTTGGTTTGCGCGCGGCTGCGCTGGCCGCGGGCCTCAGCCTGGGCTTGCTCTCCACTGCAGCGATCGGCGCGCAGAGTCTGCACCGGGCACCCCTTCCCGATGGCTCGCGGCGCGTGGAAGTATTCGTCCGGCTCTCGACGCCCGCCGTTTCGGAACTCAACGCGCAATCGATCGCAGCAACGGGCCAGATGGCCAGCAGCGAGGCGCAGCGCGCCCAGGCGGCGAAGGTTGGCGCTGAGCAGGCCGCGATCCGCGGGCAGTTGATCGGTCTGGGCGCGCAGGAACTTTCCGCGCTGCGGGTCGGTGCGAATGGGATTCGCATCCGCGTTCCTGCCAACCAGCTGGAAAACCTGAAGGCCTTGCCCGGCGTACGCTCGGTCGGGCGCGTCGAAATTCACAAGATCAGCAATATCGACAGCGTGCCCTGGATCGGCGCGCTGCGGGCGGCACAGAAATATGGGCTGACCGGCAAAGGGGTGACGATCGGCATCATCGACACCGGCATCGATTACCTACACGCCAATTTTCGCAAGGATGGTGTGCCGGGCGATTACGCTGGCAATGACAAGAGCATCATCGAGCCTGGCACGTTTCCAACCGCCAAGGTGGTCGGCGGTTGGGACTTTGCCGGCGCGACCTACGACGCGCGACCGGACGCTGATCCGACCAACGACCTGCCGGTCCCCGATCCGGATCCCCTGGATGGGGTAGGGCATGGCTCGCACGTGGCGGGCACGGCCGCTGGCTTTGGCGTTCCCGGCGCCATCGGTCAGGGCGTGGCGCCCGATGCCCTGCTTTACGCGCTGAAGGTATTCAGCGACGTCGGCGGGTCGACCGACCTCACCTCAGATGCGATCGAGTGGGCGATGGATCCGAACCATGACGGTGATATGTCGGATCACCTGGATGTGATCAACATGAGTCTGGGCTCCGACTTCGGCGAGCCGGACGACCCGTCCGCGATTGCGTCCAACAATGCCGTCAGGGTGGGCATGATCGTCGTCGCCGCGGCCGGCAATGCCGGCGACATTCCCTATGTCACCAGCGCTCCGGCCGTGGGCGCGGAGGCGATATCGGTGGCGGCAAACACGCCGGGAGGCCGCGTCTATGCCCGCGTGAATGTGACAGCGCCTGCCAGCATCGCGGGTTTCAAATCCAATCAGGAAGGCGCGGGACCGGTGTTATTGAAGGTCGTCGGGCCGATTTCCGCCGGCGTCGTGGCAGCGGACCCCATCAACGGCTGCGCGCCGCTGACCAACGGCGCTGCGATCGCCGGCAAGATTGCGCTCATCGAACGCGGTACGTGTACCTTCCTGGTCAAGTACACGGCGGCGCAGGCCGCCGGCGCCAGCGCGATTGTGGTCTTCAACGATGGCGCCAGCCCCTCGCGTGTCGGTCCGATCGTGATGGGTGGTCTCGATAGCACGGTGAGCATTCCCGGGGTCATGATCAGCTCGACGGACGGCTTCGCCATCGCCGCCGTGGCCACGACGACGGCTGGCAGCCCGGTCATGGTGACGCTGGATGTGGCGCCCGATCCGACTCGCGAAGATCAGGTGGCGGCGTTCAGCTCGCGCGGTCCCGCCTCCGACGACGCATCATCCTTTAAGCCGGATATCGCGGCACCGGGTGTGGCAATCGTCTCCACGGGCGCGGGCACCGGCACGGGCAGTGCGACGTTCCAGGGCACGTCGATGGCCACTCCGCATGTCGCGGGTTCCGCGGCGCTGTTGCGCCAGGAACATCGGCACCTGAGCCCTGCCGGCATCAAGGCGCTGCTGCAGAACTCGACGGTGGATGCCAATCCCTCCGCCAGCACGGATCTTTCCCGCAACGGGGTGGGCGCCGTGCGGGTCGACGCCGCCGCGGCGCTGACGAGCTATGCCTCCCCGGGCGGCATCTCCTTTGGTCGCATCAATCCGCGCGTCGTCGATACCAAGTCGCGGCTGGTGACCCTGTCCAACATGGCAGGCTCTTCACGCACCTTCACCGGGACTCACGTGCCGCATAACACCTATCCGGGTGTGAGCGTGAGCTGCCCAGGGAGCGTATCGGTCGGTGGGCGCGGCAGCCAGGACTTCTCGGTGAGGCTGCGCTTTGATCCGGCCGCCGCGGTAGCGGCCGGGGCGTTCGATAACGGATCGGTCAGCCAGACGGAAGTCGACGGTTGGTGCGTGTTGAACGATGGCCGGGATTCCTTGCGTGTCGGGTACCTGGCGGTGGTCGATCCGGCCTCGGGCATGCTGGTCGCGAATGCCGCCGACCCGGGCGCGATCAACATCTCCAATCAGGGCCCGGCGCCGGGTTTTGCGGAAGGCTTTACGCTGACAGCGGCCGATGAGGGCGAGTCACACTGCGACACGCTCCAGTCCGGCGCGGGCAACTGCCTGATCGCGCGTTTGGGCGTACGCCGGGCGGACCCAAACTTCTACTTCGGTTTCACGGTCGTCGAATTCGGCGTCTCGCTCAGCAAGACCTACCAGCACATCTCCAACCTGGTCATCGAACTGTTCCTGGATACCAACAAGGATGGCGCCGATGACGTGCAATTGGTGGCGGCGGACTGGAAAACACTCGACCCGACCAACGGCACGCTGGGCACCTACGTC
>DATFUG010000381.1:0-5739 GCA_035261025.1 Steroidobacteraceae bacterium
GTTCGATGCGCTGACGGCGCAGCTGCGCTCGCATATCGGTGAGATCCGCCAGATCGAGAAGGAGATCATGATCATTGCGATCCGCGACGCGGGCATGCCGCGCAAGGATTTCATCAGCACCTTCCCGAAGAACGAGACCAGCGCGCGCTGGATTGCCCGTCACGTCAAGGCCGGCAAGAAATATTCCGCGCCGCTCGCCCGCCTGAAGGACGAGATCGAACGCCGCCAGAAGAAGCTCCAGCTGCTCGAGGTCGGTTTTCACCTCTCGATCAGTGCCATCAAGGACATCAATCGCGAAGTGTCGATCGGTGAGGCGAAGGCCCGCCGCGCCAAGAAAGAGATGGTCGAGGCGAACCTGCGCCTGGTGATCTCGATCGCCAAGAAATACACGAATCGCGGCCTGCAGTTCCTGGACCTGATCCAGGAGGGCAACATCGGCTTGATGAAGGCGGTGGACAAGTTCGAATTCCGGCGCGGCTGGAAGTTTTCGACGTACGCGACCTGGTGGGTGCGCCAGGCCGTGACGCGCTCGCTCGCGGATCAGGCTCGCACCATTCGCGTGCCGGTGCACATGATCGAGACGATCAACAAGCTGAACCGCATCTCGCGGCAGATGCTGCAAGAGATGGGACGCGAAGCGACGCCGGAGGAGCTGGCCGAACGGATGGACATGCCCGAAGACAAGATCCGCAAGGTGCTGAAGATCGCCAAGGAACCGATCTCGATGGAGACGCCGATCGGCGATGATGAGGATTCACACCTCGGGGATTTCATCGAGGATACGTCGGTCACCTCGCCCATTGATCAGGCGACCAACGAATCGCTCAAGGAAACCACGCACTCCGTGCTCGCCCAGCTCACGCCGCGTGAAGCCAAGGTACTGCGCATGCGCTTCGGCATCGACATGAACACCGACCACACGCTCGAGGAAGTCGGCAAGCAGTTTGACGTCACCCGCGAGCGCATCCGGCAGATCGAGGCCAAGGCGCTGCGCAAGCTCCGGCATCCGAGCCGCAGCGAGCAGCTGCGCAGTTTCCTGATGGACGATTGAGGGAAGCCGAATCGAGGAAGGCCGGCTAGCGGCAGCTGGACCCTTGGGAGCTCCAGTCCTGGATGAAGCCGACGCGGTCGACGACCACGCTCACGGTGCAGTTCTGGCCCTGGTTGGCGTTGACGAGGTAGACGCTGTTCCCCTTGGCATCCGCCACGACGCTCTTCTGTTCTTTCCCGTGCCCTGTCCAGCGCAGGAAATCGCTGTAGCGCTGGCCGACCCAGTCATCCATCCGGCTTCCGAAGGTCGCGCAACCCGACAGCGCGGCGTACATCACTGCAATGCCCAGCAGGTGCGCGCCACGGCGCGGGCCTGTCGATGGATGCGGATGTCCGGTCAGATTCTGGTTCAACGCGGCGCAGCCTTCCTGGTCAGCGACTGGACGTGGGCCGAAGCCCTTGAGCGGTTGCATCATGGGCGCATCGCTGCACGTTTGTCGCGCCATTTTTCGGGTTTGAGACAAATTTCCAGAGTTATGCCCGTGGTCCGCATGGCCCGCATGCTCCAGACACAATAAACCGAGGCCAGGGACGCCGGCACCACCGTCGCCGAATGGAGACCCTGGTAATAATTCCACAGCGCTGTCTCACAGTTATGGAAAAACTCCAAAGCCACCGCCTAGGCCTTAATCCGCGCCATCGCCGGGTCGTACAGGGGTCCCAGATGCAGCTGGCAGGGCACGCGCACAGTGGCGACTTCCAGCTCGTATTGTCCGGAGAGCAGATACTCGCGATCCACGCCGGCCGCGCGGCGCACATAGCCGTAGCCAATGGCCTGGCCGATGGTGTGCCCGTAGCCTCCGCTGCTCAGCCAGCCGACGCGCTCGCCATTGCGGTAGACGGTCTCCCGGCCGAGCAGCTGAACTTCCGGATCACCGACCGTGAAGCCGCACAGCGCTTTTGGCAGCGGCAGTTTATTGCGCTCGATCAAGGCTTCGCGGCCGAGGAAAGGCACGCCGGCCTGGAGCTTGACCGCCCAGCCTAGTCCCGCCTCGAAGGGGCTGTAATCCGGGCCGATGTCGGCGCCCCAGGCGCGATACCCCTTTTCCAGCCGCAGGCTCTCGATCGCGCGATACCCGGCATTGCTGATGCCGAAGGCGCCGCCTGCGCGCATAAGCGCGGTATAGACCATCACGGCAGATTCGACCGGAACATGCAGCTCCCAGCCGAGTTCGCCCACGTACGTGACGCGCAGCGCGAGCAGCGGGGCGCCGGCGACCTCCAGGCGACGCGCCTGGCCGAAAGGAAACCCCGCGTTGCGCAGCTCATCGCCCGTCAGCGTCTCCAGCACGCGCCGCGCCTGCGGCCCCATGAGCGCCAGCACGGCGCTGGCGGTCGTGACATCGATGAGACGGGCATCGAGGCCTGGCGGTATCTGCCGCGAGATCCAGTCGAAATCATGGGTCGCAAAGCCGGTGCCGGTGACGATGTAGTAGGCGTCCGCTGCCACGCGCGCCACGGTGAGATCGCACTCGATGCCGCCCCGTGCATTGAGGAGCTGCGTGTAGATGAGGCTCCCGACAGGACGGGCGACGTCGTTGGCGCAGATCCAGTCCAGGGCCCGCTGCGCATCGCGCCCGATGAGCTGAAACTTGGCGAAGGAGGTCTGATCGAACAGCGCCACGCGCTCGCGCGTGGCCTCGTGTTCGCGCGCGACGGCCGCGAACCAGTTCGGGCGACCGAAGCGGTAGACATCGCGCGCGTCCTCGCCCGGCGCCGCGAACCAGTTCGGCCGTTCCCAGCCCAGCTTCTCGCCGAACACCGCGCCCTGCTCCTGCAGCAGCGGGTACAGTGGCGAGCGGCGCAGAGGCCGGCCACTCGCGTGCTCCTCGCCCGGCCAGGCGATGGTGTAGTGCTTGCCGTAGAGCTCAAGCGTGCGGCTGCGTACCCAGCCGATGTCCGCGTGCGGCGCGCCGAAGCGCCGGATGTCGACCGGCCACAGGTCGAGCGGCGCCTCGCCGCCGACGATCCATTCCGCCAGCATCTCGCCGGCGCCGCCGCCGGAGGCAATACCGAAGGCGTTGAAGCCGGCGCCGACATAGAACCCGCTGACTCCAGGCGCCGGTCCGAGAATGAAGTTTCCATCGGGCGTGAAACTCTCCGGCCCGTTGATGAGCTCCTTGATGCCGGCCGAGGCGAGCGCGGGCACACGCGGGAGGGCCAGCTCGAGGAGGGGTTGGAAATGATCCCAGTCGGGGGGCAGCAGCTGGAAATTGAAATGGTCCGGAAAGCCCTCCGTCGCCCACGGCTTCGGATTCGGCTCGTAACCACCCATGACGAGACCGCCGACATCCTCCTTGTAGTAGGTGAGCCGGTCCGGATCACGCAAGGTGGGCAGGCCGCGGCTGATGCCGGGAATCGCATCCGTTATGAGGTACTGGTGCTGTACCGAGACCAGCGGCACGTTCACGCCCGCCAGCGCGCCGACCTGGCGCGCCCACTGGCCGGCACAGTTCACGACCACTTCGCATTGCACCCGACCGCGGTCCGTGCTGATCGCCCTGACGCGGCCACGCTCGAGCTCGATGCCGAGCACGTTCGTGTCCTCGAAGATGCGCACGCCACGCAGTCGCGCACCCCGGGCAAGCGACTGCGTGATGTCGGAGGGATTGACCTGGCCGTCGGTCGGCAGGAAGGCGGCCCCCACCAGATCGGAGATGTACATCAGCGGCCAGAGCTGCTGCGCCTCGCGCGGCGTCAACAGCTGCATCTCCAGGCCAAAGGAGCGCGCACTGGTGGCCTGGCGTTTCAACTCGATCCAGCGCGCCTCGTTGCACGCGAGACGCAGGCCACCGTTCATCTGCCAGCCGCTCGCCAGTCCCGTCTCCGCCTCAAGCGAATTGTAGAGCGCGACCGAGTGGCCCAGCAGTTGCGTGATATTCGCGCTGCTGCGCAACTGCCCGACCAGGCCCGCGGCGTGATGCGTCGAGCCGGAGGTGAGCTTGTGCCGCTCGATGATGATGGTGTCGGTCCAGCCCAGCTTCGCCAGGTGATAGGCCGTCGAGCAGCCGATAATGCCGCCACCGATGACGATCGCGCGCGCCTGCGTCGGGAACTCAGCCATGGTGCTGCTGGAACTGCTGCCAGCGCTGCTCGTAGCGCTGCAGGTAGTCACGCGTGTAGGCGGCGTAGTCGAAATCCAGGGTGGACGTGAGCCTGGAGACGGCGCCCCACAGCGACTCGCGCAGCAACGAGGCGCACAGCATCGCGGCGAAGCCGCGGGACATCGAAGCATCCGCGCCCGTACCGAAATAGCAGCTCAGGAGCCGCGTCTCGAGCTCAGGCGTAAATGCGTTGTTCGAGGCCAGATTGGCCAGATCGAACAGCGGACTGTTGAAGCCGGCGTAGTCCCAGTCGATAAGCCAGAGACGCTCGCCGTCATCGATGAGATTGGCGGCGAGCAGATCGTTGTGGCCAAAGGCAATCGTGACCGGCCCAACCGCGCGCTCGAGCTGCCGGGCCTGGTCGGCCAACGTATCGAATGCCACGGCGTAAGGATACTCGCGCCGGGATTCGAGCAGGCGCAGGTACTGGCGGATGACCTGGAACACCCAGAAAATCAGTGCCGGCCCCTGCAGATGGCGCGGAATCTCGTGGTGACAGCGCTGCAGCAGCTCGACGATGCGCTCCAGCTGCCCCGCCGCGCGCACATCCGCGGGCGTCAGCGTCCGCCCCTTCACAAAGCGGCTGACGAGAAACCCCTCAGCCGCGTACACCACTTCCGGCGCCAGGCCCGCCGCGCAGGCCGCGCGCGCCGCGGCCAGCTCGTTGAAGCGCATCACGCCATGCTCGGGAATGTCGCGGCCCATGCGCACCACAAACTGCTGTCCGCTGTGATCGCTGACCCGGTAGTTGCGATTGGTGCTACCGCCGCTCAGGGCGACAATCTCGACCTCCCCGGTCCAGCACGGTAGCGCGCGGATCGCCTTGTCGTTGTTCTTATCGCTCATGCCAGCCTTTCGGGCGCGTACCGCCGCCGATTATACTCGGGCGCATGAACTTCGCCCGCCATCCCGACGCTCCGCGCGCAACGGCGCTCGCGGGCGCCATGGCCGATATGGCGCGCAAGCTCGCACGCGATCACTTCCGCGGCCCCATCGCCGTGGAGCAGAAAGCCGATCGCAGTCCGGTGACGATGGTCGATCGCGCGATCGAGACTGAGATGCGCCGCATGATCCGCGCGGAGTTTCCGACGCACGGCATTCGCGGAGAAGAGTTCGCCGCGGAGGCCGGCGCAGAGTTCACCTGGGTACTCGATCCGATCGACGGCACTAAGAGCTTTATCAGCGGCTTTCCGCTGTTTGGTTCCCTGATCGCCCTGCTGCTCCAGGACCGGCCCGTGCTCGGAGTGATCGAGGTTCCCGCAATCAGCGAACGCTGGTTCGGCTGCCGCGGCTCACCGAGCCGGTTCAATGACGCGGCCGCGCATACCAGTGCCTGTACGTCCATCGAAGCCGCGCGCGTGTACAGCACCAGCACCGATGCCCTGCACGGTGAGCACCTGCGCCGCTACGACCAGCTCTCCCGGCGTGCCGCGATGCGCCGCTACGGAGGCGATTGCTACATCTATGGCCTGCTGGCCTCCGGCTATTGCGATCTGGTCATCGAGGGCGCGCTCAAGCCGCACGATTTCATGGCACTGATTCCCGTGATCGAGGGCGCGGGCGGAAAGATCAGCGACTGGAACGG
>DATFUG010000382.1:0-2678 GCA_035261025.1 Steroidobacteraceae bacterium
GTTGATGCCCTTGCTGCATGTGTTGAATCGTGACGGTGCCGAGCAGGAAGTCCAGGCCCCGAGCGGCGGTGTGCTCATGGAAACGCTCCGTGACATGGACGATGGCGTCATGGCGATCTGCGGCGGCATGTGTTCCTGCGCCACCTGCCACGTGTACGTGGACGCGGCCTGGGTCGATAAGCTGCCCGCCGCGATGTCCGACGAGACCGACATGCTCAAGGATCTGAGCTCCTACCGCCCCAACTCGCGCCTGTCCTGCCAGGTCCAGATCACCGACGCGCTCGACGGCCTGCGCGTCGCGATCGCGCCCGAGGACTAGGCCGGGCCCGCGCCGGACTCACCCGTGCAGTTCTTCAGCTGGTTGCTGGTGGGCGCGGCGGTCATTGCCGTACTGCGGATCTATTTCACCGTGCGCAAGCTGAAAGGGCAGCAGGCGGACGATTGGGACGAGAGGCTGGTGAAGAATCTGCGGGCCCAGGGCGGTGACATGTTCAGTCCCTATGAGGTGGATTTCTTCTTCGACCTGCCCGATGAGCCCGCCTGCGAGAAAGTGGCTGCGCTGCTGCGCGCGCGCGACTATAGGGTCGATTATCGCCGCGTCGATGCGGACCGCGGCGATCGCTACACGCTGCATGCACTCAGGTCATTGCGTGTCTCGGTGCCGGACATGCAGGCCCTGACGCGGGAACTATCGGCGCTGGCGGTGCACCATGGCGGGCGCTACGACGGTTGGGCCGCCGCGGGCGTCACGCGCAGTGTGCGACGCTAGGACCTGAATCAGGCCGGTTTCTCGGTCTGCCGGCGGACCGCTTCGGCCGCCGCCCTCACCGCTTCTTCATCGCCCAGATAGCGGCTCGCCCTGGGCTGCAGCGTCTCGTCCAGTTCATACAGCAGCGGGATGCCGGTGGGGATATTCAGCTCCACCACGGCGCTCTCCGAGAGCGCATCGAGCATCTTCACGAGTGCGCGCAGACTGTTGCCGTGCGCTACGATCATGACATTGCGCCCGGCACGCAGGTCGGGGGCAATGCGCCGCTCCCAATACGGCAGCACGCGAGCGAGCGTGTCCTTGAGCGACTCGGTGCTGGGCAAATCCGCTCGTGGCACGAGCGCGTAGCGGCGATCGTGGCACGGGTGGCGCGGATCGTCGGCCGACAGGGGTGGGGGCGGCGTGTCGTAGCTGCGGCGCCAGATCTTGACCTGCGGCTCGCCATATTTTTCCACCGTCTGCTGCTTGTTCAGTCCCTGCAGCGAGCCGTAGTGGCGTTCGTTCAGGCGCCAGTCGCGCTCGACCGGCAGCCACAGCAGGTCCAGTTCCTCGAGGATCAGCCACTGCGTGCGGATCGCACGCTTGAGCACCGAGGTGTAGACGACATCGGGTATCAGGCCGGCGCGTGCGATTTCGCGGCCCGCCTGGCGCGCCTCTTCGATGCCCTGGACCGAGAGGTCGACATCCGTCCAGCCGGTAAACAGGTTCTCGAGGTTCCAGATGCTTTGGCCATGACGAACCATCAGCAGTTTGCCGGGCAAGGGCGATCCTCCCATCAGCATTGGGCCAGGTTGCGCAGCGCTTCGGCACCCGCCATCAGGGCCGCCAGGTCGGGTGCGGCAATGGCACGCAGTTCGCGCACCGTGAGGAGCCATTGCTGGCCCGGTGCGCCGAGCCGCTCGATCCAGCGCTCCAGTGAGGCGCCTTCGCCGGCGCGCTCGCGCAGCGCGCGGGTAGCCAGCGCGGCCTGGCCGTCCAGGCAGGCGGTGTACAGGCGCTCGCGCGCCACGGCCTGCCAGCTGCCGGTGGTGCCGAGCAACCGTATGGCCTCGGCCAGCCAATCGATGCCGAGCGCGGCGGCGGTGCGGAAGTACTGATGCGCCACCTGGGCCAGCGGGCGGTGCGATTCCATCGCGATCGTCGCGAGGTCCGGTGTGGCGCGCAGCGCGGGCAGGGCGGCGAGCCAGGCGGCCAGTGCATTGGGGGATCCTGCCGTCTGCTGCTGCGCGTAGAGCTGCTGATAGCGCTCGTGGGCGATGCCCGGGAGACTGGCGGGAAGCAGCTCCTTGTGCGCCTGGAAGGCCGGGGCGAGCCGTGCCACTTCGGCGCCGATGGCGGCGCTCTGCCGCCGCGCCCGCGCCAGCAGCAGCCGGCGCGTCAGCTGTTCCACGTAGTCGCGCGTCGCCAGCAGCGCATCGTACTGGGCCGCCGCGGGTACCTTGTTATCCAGGGCCTCGATGGCCGACCACAGTTCGCGCAACCCGGCGCTGTCGCGTGCGATGGTGTACGCGCGCGCCACGGTGGCCGTCTCGACGCCGGTCTGGGCGGCCATGCGCATCACGAATCCCGGATCCATGCGATTGAGAATGCTGTTGGTGGTCGCGGTGGCGATCAATTGTCCGCGCAGCCGATGCTGGGCAATGCGTGTCGCGAAGCGGTGCCGCCAGCGCACGGGGAAATAGCGCTGGAGTTCGCCGGCCAGGTAGGGATCGGCGGCGATATCGGCGGCCGTCAGCGCCTGATTGAGCGCGATCTTGCCGTAGGCGAGCAGCACCGCGAGTTCCGGTCGCGTGAGGCCCTGGCCCCGCACCAGGCGCTCGTCGATCTCGGAGTCACTGGGCAGGCACTCCAGCGCGCGATTGAGATCGCCGTCGCGCTCCAGCGCGCGCAGCAGCTGCTGGTGATCGCC
>DATFUG010000383.1:0-2444 GCA_035261025.1 Steroidobacteraceae bacterium
GCTGTTTGTCGTACTGGCCCTGTCGATGTTCGGGCTCTACACCATCCAGATGCCCGCTGCGATCCAGACGCGGCTGATGGCCAGCAGCAATCGGCAGCGCGCCGGCACCTTCGGCGGCGTGGCGATCATGGGCGCCCTGTCCGCGCTCGTCGTGACCGCCTGCGTGGCGCCTGCACTGGTGGGTGCGCTCGTGGTCATCAGCGAGGGCGGTGATGTCTACCGGGGTGCGCTGGCGCTGTTCGCGATGAGCCTGGGGATGGGCGCGCCGCTCCTTGTCATTGGCACCTCGGCCGGCCGGCTGTTGCCCAAGGCGGGTGCGTGGATGGACACGGTGAAGCAGCTGTTTGGCGCCATGATGCTCGGCGTTGCGGCGTGGATGCTCTCCCGCCTGGTCGCCGATCGAATCGCGCTGTTGCTGTATGTCATTCCCGCGATCGTGGTTGCGGTGGTGCTGTGGCGGCAGCGCACCGGCGGGGCGCTGCGTGTCCTCGGACGCGCAACCGCGCTGGCGGCGGGCGCCTATGCGCTGATGCTCGGGCTGGGTAGCGCCCGCGGCGGCACCGATCCGCTGCGCCCGCTGGCGCGGGCCGCAGCGGCGGCGGCAGAGCTGCCGTTCGCCCCGATAACGACTGTCGGCGAACTCGACCGCGCCGTGAGCGCCGCAGCGGCGGCGGGCCGCCCCGTCATGCTCGATTTTTATGCCGACTGGTGCGTGTCCTGCAAGGAGATGGAGCACGACACTTTCAGCGACCTGCAGGTCCGCGCGGCCCTGGCGCGCATGACGCTGCTGCGCGCGGACGTCACGGCCAATGACGAAAACGATCGCGCGCTGCTGCAGCGCTTCGGCATCTTTGGGCCCCCGACCATCGCGTTCTATGGTGCGGACGGCACTGAACGCCGCAAGTACCGCGTGGTCGGCTATATGAAAGCGCCGGCCTTCCTCGAGGTGCTCGCGCGGGTCGCGGCACCGGCCCGCTAGGGCGCCGGTGAAGTTTCCAGCCGCCCCCTTGTTCCTGGCGGTCGCCCTCGCCAGTGCCGCTGCCGGCTTCCTGGCCTACCGCCTGTACCCGCGTCCCGTCACGGCCCTGACAATCCTGCCGGCCGCCTCCGTGCCGGCCGCGCCTGCCATCCCGACGCCGCCGGCCAATGTGGAACTGCCCGGAAAGATCCCGGCGGACGTGCCGGACCTCAAGCTCGCCGACCTGACGGGCAAGCGGCACCCGCTGCGCGATGGCTCGGGGCGGCCGCACCTGTACAACTTCTGGGCCACCTGGTGCGAGCCGTGCCGGCGGGAGATTCCGCTGCTCAACGCGCTGCAGCGCCGCTACCGGCCCGACCAGCTCCAGGTCGTCGGCATTGCGATCGATTTTCGCGATGCCGTAAAGCAGTTTCTCCGCGCAACGCCTCTGGAGTACTCGCTCCTGGTCGGCGAGGAAGACGGGTACGAAGCGGCACAGAAATTCGGCATGGGCATGGCCCTGCCCTTCTCGGTGTTCTCGGACGCGCAGGACCGGATCGTGGCGGTTAAGGTGGGTGAGCTGCACCTCGAAGAGGCCGACGCGATCCTGGGCGAGATCCGCCAGCTCCGGGAGGGCAAGATCACGCTGGAGCAGGCCCGCACGGCGATTGATGCGGCCCTCAAGCGGTATTCGGTTGCACGAGCGAAACAATCTCGGGGGTCCTGAGCTTTTTGTTTCATAGATGCCTCAATAGACTCCCTCCAAATCGGCGCAGATCCCAGCAGTTTCGCCGACATTGAGTATCAATCTCGACCCGTTTGGGCTAAATTCCGGACAGTTCAACAACAAGACCGGGGCTCCCTCAGCGCCTACGGTAACGGTCCATGGACATTCGAAAAATCAAGAAATTGATCGAGTTGCTCGAGGAATCGGGCGTCGCTGAAATCGAGATTAAAGAAGGTGAGGAATCGGTGCGCATCGCACGCCAGTCGAGCTCGGGCGCGCACGTACACCCGGCCGCCGCCGCCCCGGTCGTCACGCACAGTCCACCCCCGGCCGCACGGGCGTCCGCCGCCGGCTCGACGCGCTCCGCCGCGGGCTCCGGTGCGCCGGCGGAAGACGCCCCGGCAGGCCCCGTGGCCGGAGCGGGCGAGCATGTGGTCACCGCCCCCATGGTCGGCACCTACTACAACGCCCCGTCGCCGGGCGCGAAGCCCTTCGTCGAGATCGGCGATGAGATCCAGGCCGGCCAGGTGCTGTGCGTCATTGAGGCCATGAAGATGATGAACCAGATCGAGTCGGAGATCGCCGGCCGGATACGGGCGGTCCTGCTCAACAACGGTGAGCCCGTCGAGTTCGGCCAGCCGCTGTTCATAGTCGAATAAGCCTCATGCTGGACAAGATCGTCATTGCCAATCGAGGCGAAATCGCGCTGCGGATCCTGCGCGCCTGCCGGGAGATGGGCATCAAGACCGTGGCCGTGCA
>DATFUG010000384.1:0-20154 GCA_035261025.1 Steroidobacteraceae bacterium
AGGGCGCGCGCCACGCGCGGGACGATCGCTTCGGTGCGGCCCGGCCACTCGTCGACATCGTGCCCGCACTCCGCCGCGACCCGCCACTTGAAGGCGTCGAAACCCTGCTCGTCGCGCAGCCGCAACAGGCGTGCGGCCTCGTCGTCCGGCGAGATGTCGCGCTTCATCGATGAGGCGTAGGCCCGGAGCCGTCGTGGCTTGCCGCCGAGCAGCTCCACGACCGGCTTGCCGGCGAGTTTGCCGTGCAGGTCCCACAGCGCGGTGTCGAGCCCAGCCAGGGCGCGGCAACGGTAGCTGCCCGGGAACTTGTGCTCGCGCTCCTCGATGCGCGCCACGAGCGCGCCGATGTCGAGGGCGTCGGCGCCGAGCGCCCAGGGGGCGACCTGCCGGTGAAAGATCTGCGCGGTGATGTCGGCGTTGTAGGTCGAAGTCTGCCCCCAGCCGACGGCGTCCGAATCGGTCGTCAGGCGCACGAAACAGACGAACTCGCTGGTGAAGGTCTCGAGCTTGGCGATCCTGATCATGCGGCGGTGCCCCGTGGTGCCCGCCTAAATTAACATGGCCAGAAGATCGGCCGGGTGGCCGAACCACCTCACGGCTAAGCGCGCCAGGCTACCTCGCTGCCGCGCCCAGCAGCTCCCGCGTGCGGGCAACGATCTGGCTCTCGGCGCACCCCGGCGCAAACTGGGATTTCCCGACTTCAAACGTATTGCCACGCGCATAGCTGGCATCGTCGGGAAGGTAGCCCGCGTAGCCGTTGGTCAACGTCAGCAGGATGGGGCTGCGCTCGCCCAGGCCCTCGCGCAGATGGCGGTCAATCAGTGTTCCCACCTCGCCGGAAATGCCCACCAAGTCCACCGGGCCAATGCCGAGGTAGGAAATCCGCAACGAGTGCATTAGCGCTGGATCCGTCCTGGATGGGCAGGAAATGACCGTCTGGGCGGCGCGCATTGCTGTAGTCACGGGTTGCAGCTTTAAGCGGTCCGTGACTCGAATGACTTCCAGGGCGAGGGCCTGGCCCAGTCGCTGGGTGATCATGAATCCTGCGGACTTCATGTCCGAGGTGACGATGCTGCCGTCGCTCTGTGGCTCTGCGTGGAAGGACATCATTATCGGGTTCTGGTCGCCGGCGGCACCGCTGGTCCAGAAAGTCTCGGTGCGCGGCGCGCCGTAGTGCTCGTCCACGAAGCGATCGACCACGCCGGGTATGTCGGCGCTGATCTCGGCGGCGTGCTCACCGGCCGTGTCGGAACTGTAGAGGGACACCGCATGCACCGCGTAGTTGGCGACGATCGCCAGCGGGCTGCCATCGGCGCGCAGGAATCCGACCACGCGTACCGTCTTGTCGGAGGCGCCCTCGGGATCCTGGCCGAGAATGAAACCCTTGCCGGTCTGCTCATCGCGATTCATGTTGATGTACGCCAGGCCATTGCCGGTGCCGACGCGGACTGCCTCGAGCCGCTGCTGCGCCTCATCAATGGCCAGGAGCATCCCCGCGATCACCCGCTCTCCATAGCCATTGCCCATGGTCCAGGGCACGGTGTGCGTGTGGGTGGCACAGAGCAGGACATGGTCCTTTGGCACTGCATAACGCTCGGAGATCCGGCCGACCGCCTGTTCGTAGAATTCGTCCGGGAGAATGATCACGTCCGCCACGACCACGATCACCTTCGAACCGGCATCCTTAAGGACGAGGGCACGTGCCTGGAGCGAATCGTGGACGGTGACCAGGGGCGAGTCATTGTTGTTGCGGATCGGAAACTGCGAGAGCGGCGGATCGATCGTGGCCTTGCCGGTGCCGGCCAGCAGTTGCGCGTCGTTGGGGGGCGCACCGACGCCCGCTGCGCTGATCGCGTCTGCAACCGCCTGCGTGGTGAGAACGGAGAACAAGACGACAACGCCAGGCAGGAAACGCGCCTGCGACATTTCAGCTCACCCGATTGTCGTGGGCCACCTTTCCGTACCAATACCCGGATTCCTTGATGGTCCGTTTCTGGTGGTCGTCAAAATCCACGTAGGTCAATCCGAAGCGCTGGCTGTAGCCCGAGGCCCATTCGAAGTTATCGAGCAGGCTCCAGCAGTGGTACGCGCGCACCGGCACGCCGTCGGCGATCGCGCGTGACAGGGCCAGCAGATGAGCGCGCAGATAAGCAATGCGCCTCGTGTCGTGAATCTGACCGGAGGCATCGGGCTTGTCGTTATAGGCTGCGCCATTTTCGGTGATTTCGATCGGGCGCGCGCCGGTTACCTGCTGCATGCGCTTGAGGATGTCGTAGAAACCCTGCGGGTAGATGTCCCAGCCGAAGTCGGTCTTTTCATCGGGCCCCACCGCCCAGTCGGCCGTCAGGTTCAGGCCCGGTATGCCGGTTTTCTGATCGGAGGCTGCGACACGCGTCAGCGAATAGTAATTGAGGCCGACGAAATCGAGGTCGGCACGCATCAGCCGCTCGTCACCGGAGCGCATCCCGAGCAGGGCGGCTTGCCGGTCGGCAGGCAGGACGCCTTCCGGGTACTGGCCGGTGAGCACCGGGACCACGAACCAGAGGTTCGAGAGCTTGTCCATCGCCGCCGCGGCGGCGCGGTCGGCCTCCGAATCCGTGGCCGGGAGCTGCGGCGAAACGTCGTAGACGCTGCCGACCTTGATGCGCGCATTGGCGGCCTTGAGCGCGCGAAATCCCATCCCATGAGCGAGATTGACGGTGTGCGTGGCCTGCAGGAAGGCGAGTGCGTCCTTGCGGCCCGGCGCGAACACGCCCAGCCAGTAGCTCAGCTGGGTAAAGGCCTTCGATTCGTTGAACAGGCTCCAGTTTTCAATGCGATCGCCCAGCGCCCGGCCCATGATGGCGGCGTAGTCGGCGAACCGCTCTGCCGTATCGCGGTTGGGCCAGCCGCCGCGATCCTCCAGTTCCTGGGGCAGGTCCCAGTGATAGAGCGTCGGCAAGGGGCGGATGCCCGCCTCGAGCAGCGCGTCGGTCAGGCGGTCGTAGTAGGCGAGCCCGCGCTGGTTCACCGCACCCGCGCCGCTCGGCTGGATGCGCGTCCACGCGATGGAGTAGCGATAGGACTTGAGATTGAGCCTGCGCAGCAGCGCGATATCGTCGCGGTAGCGATGGTAGCTGTCGCAGGCGACGTTGCCAGTGTCGCCGTTCTTGATCTTGCCCGGCGCGAGCACGAAGCGATCCCAGACGGATTCGCCCTTGCCGTCCTCGTTGTACGCGCCTTCGATCTGATAAGCCGCGGTGGCCGCACCCCAGAGAAACCCGGGCGGGAATTCCCCAGGCCTGGCTTCACGGGGCGCGTCCGCAGCCGCAGCAAATTGCGGCAGGAGCGAAGCTCCAGCGAACGCCACGCCGGTCGCGAGCAGCTCGCGGCGGCTGATCAGGTCTGTCTGGCACGCGGCCCGCGCCGGATCGCGCATCGCGTGTTTATTCATTGCTGGTCGACCTGCACATCGTCGGTCTCCATAGGCAATTGCGGGCAACGCCTGAGGTTCACCGCGCGGGTGAATTGCGTCCCTACGGCCGGATAGTATTTTTGCGTTGCCCCGTTTGCAAGCGGTTTCAGGAACTGCCATGACGGTCGATTTGCAGCCCTGCCGACGCAGCCCGTGGGGCTGTTGTGCGCGACGAGCAGGCGTCTGCGATTTTTCTTGACACGGCCCGGCTCATCGGAGCAGTATCCGGCCCAACGCGTATGAAAGCGGTTTCAGAAACCGATTACACCGCACCGGATACCAGGGGCGGGAATCGGCGGTCGCCAATGTAATCGCGGGATTTGGGGGAAAAAAAAGTGAAGCCATCCTATCGGCGCCGTCGTGCGCAACACTTCGACTGCGTTCCAGCCACGATAGACCTGCGGCTCTGGCATGCGCGCAGTACGCCGCTGGCACAGAGCGTGGCCCTGGCGCTCGGTCTGGCGGCCGCGCCGTTTGCGTACGCACAGACCGCTGCCGCTCCCGCTGCCAGTACGCTGGAAGAAGTAGTCATCACTGGCATACGCGCCAGTCTGGCCTCTTCCCAGAACCTGAAGCGCAATGCGCAGGGCGTCGTCGACGGCATTGTCGCCGAGGACATTGGTAAGTTTCCTGACACCAACCTCGCCGAATCAATGCAGCGCATTACCGGTGTGTCCATCGACCGCGTCAACGGCGAAGGCTCGAAGATCACGGTCCGTGGCATTGGTCCGGATTACAACCTGGTGCTGTTAAACGGCCGCCAGATGCCCGGCGCCAACATTGAAGCTACAAATGTGTCCAATTCGAGGTCATTCGATTTCGCCAATCTCGCCTCCGAAGCCATTGCCGCGATTGAGGTCCACAAGACCTCCCGTGCAGACACGGCGACCGGTGGGATAGGCGCCACGGTCAACATCAAGACCGCACGTCCCCTGGATAGTCATCGCCGGGTAGCCGAATTCGGCATCAAAGGCGTGACCGACCGGTCCAATGCGAACCTGCCGTCCGACTTCAAGGGCAGCACCTTTACGCCCGAGATCTCGGGCATCTACAGCGACACCTTTGCCGACAATACCTTTGGCGTGGCAATCACGGCGAGCTATCAGGATCGGGCGGCCGGCTACAACCAGGCTTCGGTTCAGTCCGGCTACCACTCTATCTGTGACCAGGCGCCAACGCCGGACAACGGCTGCGGTGGTGGCAACGATTGGGGCTCCATTGCGGGTGCGAGCAACGTGACCAACCGGCCGACCGGCATCTATCAGGTACCACAGGACCTGCGGTACCTGATTACGGGGATCGAGCGTAAGCGCACCAACGGCCAGCTCACCCTGCAGTACCGGCCGATCGATTCCGTCACCGCGACGCTCGACTACACCTACTCAGAGAACAAGATCGCCACCAAGCGCCAGGAGATTTCGGCATGGTTCGGATTCGGGCCGAATACGGTCTCCAGCTGGACCAGTGGAAATCCGGCCGGCCCGCTTTCTTATAGCGAGCCGTCGCTGTACCAGCCTGTTCCGGGCGGGCCTCTCGTGCCCGGATGCCTTGTTCCTGCGGGTCCTGGCTGCGCCGATGTGGCGATGGCGCGCTCGGATTTTGCGACCAAAGCCGAAAACAAGTCGACCGGCTTCAACCTGCGATGGGAAGCCACCGACCGACTCAACTTCGAATTCGACGCGCACGACTCGACGGCGACCTCCGGTGCTGATGGTCTGCTCGGCTCGAACAACACCCTGGGTATGTCGGCCTACGTCCGTGGCACCACGACGGTCGACTTCACGCATGACTTCCCGGTGCTCAGCATAGACCTGCCGCCGCTGAACGGTGTGATCGACCCCGCCTATGCCGAAGTTACGGGCTCGAGTTTCCGTAACAGCTATACCAAGGCCGAGGTGCAACAGGAGCAGCTCAAGGGCGACTGGAAATTTGCCGAGAAGTCGCGGCTCGATTTCGGTGTCAGCCTGACCGACGTCAAGAACCGCTCGGCGTTCTCAAACAACGAGCAGGACAACTGGGGCGGGCTTGGCAACCCCAGCATGTATCCGGACTCCGCGTTCACCCTGGATTCGATCCGGCATTACTTCAGCAATATCTCCGGCAGCTCGAATCCGGCGCTGTTCAACCAGTACTTCAACTGGGACTTCAATGGGATCCGGGCCGCAGCAATCCAGGTGTGGGACGCGCATTACGGTACAAACGGCGCGGCGCTGTTCCAGGCCAACCCCAATTTCACGACCGATCGTGACACCAAGGAGACGTCCAAGAGCGCCTATCTGCAATACAGCACGGCCTTTGACATGGGCCTCCCCGCCCACTTCGCCGCCGGCGTGCGCTACGAGAAGACCGACGTCACTTCGAGGGCGCTCGTGCCCATCGCGACGGGCGATGTCTGGGGATCGGCGAATGAGTTCAGCATCCAGTTCGGCGCACCTGGTTTCACGACGCTGAAGGGCTCGTACAGCTATGCATTGCCCAGCCTCGACTTTGATATCGACCTCACGCCCCAGCTGAAGGCACGGGCCAGTTGGGGCAAGAGCATCGGGCGTCCGGGTTGGGGAGACATCCAGGGCGGCCAGACGCTGAGTCAGGGCGCTCGCAATCCAGGTGGCACTGGCAGCCAGGGCAATCCGGCACTGAAGCCGCTGGAAGCGAAGAATATCGACCTGTCGCTCGAATGGTATTACGACAAGGCGAGCTACGTCTCGCTCGGTTACTTCAAGAAGGACGTCAGCAACTACACCGGCTACTCCCAGATCAACTCCACGCCGTTCAACGTCCCAAATCCGGGCGCGAATGGATCGGGGCCGGGCGGGGCGATTTCGCCCTGGGTCGCCGAAGCCGTGACCAGCGGGTGCCTGCTGACGGACAATGTTTGCATCCGCGATTACATCTTCACCACTTACGGCGGCCCTGGCGGTGATCCGGCCGTCGTCCGCGGGCCCCTGGACTCCAACGGCCACTATACCGGCACGATAGCCGGCCGGCCTGGGATCGATCCGGCGACCAACTTTGTCATCACGATTCCGGTGAACGCCACCTCCGCCAATGTCGACGGCTGGGAAATCGCGCTGCAGCACATGTTCGGCGACACGGGGTTCGGTGCGGACGTGAATTTCACCTATGTCAATTCCGGCTTGAAATTCAATAACGCGAGCCTCAAGGCGCAGTTCGCGCTGATCGGGTTGAGCAATTCGGCAAACGTCGTGGCGTTCTATGAAAACGCGAAGTGGGAGGTGCGGGCCGCTTACAACTGGCGGGACCAGTTTTATTCCGGAAATGATGGTTTTGGGAGCCCCGTTTACCAGGAACCCTTCGGGCAGATTGACGCCAACGTCGGCTACAAGTTCTCTGACCGGTTGAGCGTCCAGGTGGAGGCGATCAACCTAACCGACCGGAACCAGCGTTCGCACAGCCGCACGCGCCAGGCCGTGGAGTATGCGACACAGACCGGGGCGCGCTACATGATTGGAGCGCGCTACCAGCTGGGCAAGTAACCGGGCCGGACCCCCGCGAGACCACGGCGCACCAGCGGCCGTGGGGTAAAAGAGCCGCTGCCTGCCAGCGGCTTTTTCTTCAGGGTGTAGGATGGTTGAGGTCGCAGATGGAAGTGCCCACCGGTGAGCAGTCAAGTCAAGCGGGTGGTGATCGTGGGTGGCGGATCGGCCGGCTGGCTGACTGCGGGGGTGATCGCCGCAGATCACCGTAGCCCGCAGGCGCCGGGCCTGGAGGTGACCCTGGTGGAGTCACCCGGTGTCAGCCCGATCGGCGTGGGCGAGGGCACCTGGCCTTCAATGCGCGATACGCTGCGGCGAATCGGCGTGTCGGAGACGGACTTCATCCGCGAGTGCGACGCCGCCTTCAAGCAGGGATCGAAGTTCGTCGGCTGGTCCAGGGGTGAGGCTGAACATTACTACCATCCCTTCAGCCTGCCCCAAGGGTATACCGAGGCCAACCTGGTCACATCCTGGCTGCAGCGGCATGCCTCGACTCCCTACGCCGAGCTTGTCAGCTCCCAGCCGCAGCTGTGCGAGCGGGGCCGTGCCCCGAAGCAGGTCACCACGCCGGAATACGCGGCAGTCGCAAATTACGCCTATCACCTGGACGCCGGAAAGTTCGGCCAGTTCCTGCAGCGGCATTGCACCGCGCGGCTCGGCGTGCGCCACGTCGTCGACCACGTGGCCCGGATCGAGGCCGCCGACAACGGGGACATCGCCGCGCTCCTGACCGCGGCGCAGGGCCGAATCGAGGGTGACCTGTTCATCGACTGTACGGGCTTCGCGTCCCTGCTGCTGGGCCAGCACTATGGGGTGCCGCTGCACTCGGTGCAGCCGCTGCTCTTCAACGATTCAGCGCTGGCGGTCCAGGTGCCCTATGCGGCCGCTGACGCGCCGATCGCCTCGCACACGATTGCGACTGCCCGCCAGGCGGGCTGGATCTGGGACATCGGCTTGCAGACACGGCGCGGCGTGGGGCACGTGTACTCCAGTGCCCACATGTCCGACGCGGAGGCGGAAAGCGTGCTGCGGAACTACGTCGCCGAGGGCGCCGCAGCGAAGGATGTGGCCTCACTGGCGCCGCGCAAGCTGTCTTTCCGCCCTGGCTACCGGCAGACGCTGTGGCAGCGCAACTGCGTCGCGGTGGGGCTGGCCGCGGGCTTCGTGGAGCCACTGGAAGCCTCAGCGCTCGCGCTGGTGGAGTTCTCCGCCGCCATGATCAGCGACCAGTTGCCCGCGACGCGTGCGTCCATGGACATCGTGGCCGCGCGCTTCAACGACGCCTTCCGTTATCGCTGGGAGCGCGCCGTCGAATTCCTGAAACTGCATTACCTGCTGTCGGCACGCACCGATTCGCCCTATTGGCGGGAGCACCGCACTAGCGCATCGGTGCCTCCCAGGCTGGCGGAGCTGGTGGCGCTGTGGCGGCAGCAGCCGCCTTCCCGGTACGATTTCTTCCGCATCGAAGAGATCTTTCCCTCGGCAAGCTACCATTACGTGCTGTACGGGATGGGATTCCGGCCCGAAGCGGCGGCGTTCCCGGAGCGGCCGGATAACGCGGCGCTCGCGGAGCGGTTTTTCGGCGAGGCGGCGGCACTGGCGACATCGATGCTGGCTGGGCTCCCGGCCAATCGTGCGCTGCTCAACCACCTGCAGAGCTACCGGCTGCAGCGCATCTAGAGCCTATGAGGATCGGATGGCCAGAAAGGTGCTGCTGAACAACGTCGAACACAAGGCGCTGCGTGTCATCACGACGCGCTCCGCGGCCCTGGGCGACGATGTGATGTCGGCCATCGTCGTGCCGGCCGAGTTCCGCAGTGTCCAGGCCTGTTACCCGATCGTGTTCCAGAAGCAGGCGGACACCGGTCAATTCCTGCCGCTGGCCCTGTTCGGATTCGAGGCACGGGAAAACCTGTTCCTGACCGAGTCGGGCTGGGACGCGAACTACATTCCACTCAGCATCGAACGCCTGCCGTTCCTGATCGGCGGCCAGCGCGCAACACAACAGGTTGCCCCGCCGCAGCTCGTCGTGCACATCGATCTCGACAGCCCGAGGATCAGCTGGACTGAGGGTGAGCCGGTGTTCCTGGAATACGGCGGCACTACGGAATATCTCAATCGCGCGAGCGCACTCCTTCATTCACTCCATGCAGGACTGGAGGCGACGCCGGCGTTCGTCGATGCGCTCCTTGGCCTGGATCTGCTGGAATCCTTCGTTATCGACATCGACCTCAAGGATGGGTCGCGCAATCGCCTTGCCGGTTTCTATACCGTGCACGAGGAACGCTTGCGCGCCCTGGACGGTACTGCCATCGTGTCGCTGTATGCGCGAGGTTTTCTCGAGCCACTGTATATGGTGTTGGCATCGACGGTGCATTTCCGCGATCTGATCGATCGGCGCAACCGCCGCCTGTAATGCCGACCATCGCCGCCACGGTTCGCGAGCTTGAGGTCACCGACACGCCGGAATGGCGCACTGTGATCCTGGGCTCGACCGAGCCGCTGGTGCTGCGTGGCCTGGTGGCGCACTGGCCCCTGGTGCAGGCAGGCACACGCTCGATCGAGGCCGCCTTGGCGTATCTGCGCGGCTACTACCGCAATGCCACGGTGGGCGCCTGGTTCGGATCCCCGCAGATCCGGGGACGCTTCTTCTATAACGAGGACTACTCGGGATTTAACTTTCGGGCAGCGATGGTCAAGCTCGATGCCGTATTCGACGAGCTCGAGCGCCACCAGCACGAGACAGACGCGCCGGCCGTATACGTGGGCTCGACCAGCATCGACACTTGTCTCCCTGGACTACGCGCCCAGAACGATGTGGCCGGACTCCCGGCGGACGCGCTCGCCAGCATCTGGCTGGGCAATCGCACGCGCATCGCGGCGCACTTTGACATGCCCGACAACCTCGCCTGCGTGGCCGTCGGGCGGCGGCGCTTCACGCTGTTTCCGCCGGCCGAATTGCCCAACCTGTACCCCGGTCCGCTCGAGTTCACGCCGGCGGGGCAGCAGATCAGCCTGGTCGACGTCACCGACCCCGACTTCGAGCGCTACCCGCGCTTTGCGGTGGCCATGCGCAACGCACGCGTCGCCGAGCTTGCCGCCGGCGATGCGCTGTACATTCCCGGCATGTGGTGGCACCACGTCGAGGGACTCGCGGCCTGCAACGTGTTGATCAACTACTGGTGGCAATCGACGCCGGCTTACCTGGACGCCCCGGTCAACGCGTTGCTGCATGCGCTCCTGAGCCTGCGGGCGCTTCCACCCGCGCAGCGCACGGCCTGGCGCGGATTCTTCGACCACTACGTATTCGCCGCGGACGACACGGCCGCTGCCCACATCCCAGAACGCGGCCGAGGCGCGCTCGGCCCGATCGACGAGACGCGGGCCCGCTCGTTGCGGGCGCTGCTGCTCAAGCAGTTGAACCGATGATCAGACGTGGACCAGTCAGGGAGGCGGAGCTTGCAGGCTAAGCGGATTAACAGAGTGGTGATTGCCGGTGGCGGCACGGCGGGCTGGATGATGGCCGCGGCCCTGTCGAAGACCCTGGGGCAGGTGCTCGACATATGCCTGATCGAATCCGACGAGATCGGCACGGTCGGCGTGGGCGAGGCGACCATTCCGCCCATCATCACCTTTCAACGGCTGCTGGAAATCAACGAGCAGAAGTTCATGGCCGCCATGCAGGCCACCTTCAAGCTGGGCATCGCCTTCGAGAACTGGCGCCGACTCGGCGAGACCTACATCCATTCCTTTGGCACCTCCGGCACGGACCACTGGACCGCCGGCTTCCAGCATTTCTGGCTGCGGGGGCGGGAACGCGGGCTGGCGGGTAATTACGGCGAGTACTGTCTCGAACTGCAGGCAGCGCTCGCGGGCCGCTTCGCGCACCTGCCGCAGGGCGGCATGAACTATGCGTATCACCTCGATGCCAGTCTGTACGCCCGCTTCCTCAGGCAGTACAGCGAGCCCTACGGCGTGCGCCGCATCGAGGGCAAGATCGTGGACGTCCGCCTCGACACCGACAGCGGCGCCATTGCCTCGCTCCGTCTCGATTCCGGGCTCGAAGTCGCCGGCGACCTGTTCATCGATTGCAGCGGATTTCGTGGCCTGCTGATCGAGCAGGCGCTGCACGCCGGATATGAGGACTGGACCCACTGGCTGCCGTGCGACAGCGCCGTGGCGGTGCAGACGCGCTCGACCGGCGACCCGCTGCCCTATACGCGTTCGATTGCGCGCGATGCCGGCTGGCAATGGCGCATTCCGCTGCAGCATCGGGTCGGCAACGGCCTGGTGTACTGCAGCCGCTATCAGAGCGACGCGGAGGCACGCCAGACGCTGCTGGCCAATCTCGAGGGCGAGCCGCTGACTGAACCGCGGGTGCTCAAGTTCCGTGCCGGACGGCGGTTACGGCACTGGGTGAAGAACTGCGTGGCCATCGGCCTGTCGAGCGGCTTCATCGAGCCGCTGGAGTCAACCAGCATTCATCTGATCCAGCGCGGCATCATCCGCCTGATGCAGATGTTTCCGGTGGCCGGTATCGCCCCGTCGGACGTCGAGGAGTTCAACCAGCAGACCAAGGTCGAATTCGAGCACATCCGCGACTTCATTGTGCTGCACTACCATCTGACCGAGCGGCAGGACACGCCGTTCTGGCGGCACTGCCGCGGCATGGAGATCCCGGCCACGCTGGCGCACCGCATCCGGCTGTTTCGCGAGACCGGGCGGGTATTCCGCGTCCCGAACGAACTGTTTGCCGAAAACTCCTGGATCCAGGTGATGCTCGGCCAGGGCATCGTGCCGGAGCAGCACCACCCGGTCGCGGGAGTGATGAGCGATGCCGAACTGCAGGCATTCCTGGCCGGAATCAAGTCGCGGGTCGACAAGACCGTGGCGCAGCTGCCCGGGCACCAGCTGTACATCAAGCAGTATTGCGATGCCGCCGAGAAAGCTTGACACGCTCGGAGCAAACAGGGCAGCATCCCTGAAACCGGTTGCAGGATAGCCCTGCCGGGACCGATAAACAGCAAAAAATGCTCCTGTAGCGCCAAGCGGTCAGTCATGAAGCCCGAGAACAGCAATCTCACCGGCCTGGCGCTGGCCGTGGCCATGGGCGGCTTCCTGCTGGGCTTTGACGCCACCGTCATCTCCGGCGTCGTGCCCTTCATCCAGCAGTACTTTGCCCTGAACGGGGTCGCGGGCAGCCTGCAGCTGGGCTGGGCGGTGAGTTGCCTGGGCTGGGGCGCCATGGCCGGGAATCTGGGGGCCGGACTGCTCAGCGATCGCTACGGGCGCCGCGCGGTCCTGCGCCTGACGGCCGTGCTGTTCATGGCCTCGGCGCTGCTGGCCTCGACCGCAACCAGTTTTACGGTATTTGTCATGGCTCGCATCTGCGGCGGGCTCGGTGTGGGCGCAGCGATTCTCACGGCGCCCGTCTACATCGCCGAGATCGCGCCCGCAGGCCGCCGCGGCGGCCTCGTATCGCTCAACCAGCTGATGATCGTGATCGGCATTTCAGTCTCGTTCTTTTCCAACTATTTCCTCGTGGGCCTGGGCACCGATAGCTGGCGATGGATGCTGGGTGTGCAGGCCGGGCCGGCGCTGCTGTTCCTGCTGCTGCTGCTGACCCGCGTGCCGGAGAGTCCGCGCTGGCTGCTCGACAAGGGCCGCACCTCCCAGGCACTGGCGGTGCTGACCGCGCTCCACGGCGCGATTGCCGCGGAGCAGGAGCGGGCGGAGATCCAGCAGAGCCTCAGGGCCGCAGCCGGCGCGGTCCGCATCCGCAGCGTCTTTGGCCGGCGCCTCAGGTTTGTACTGCTGTTTGCCCTCGGCATTGCTTTCTTCCAGCAGATTACCGGCATCAATGCGATTTTCTACTACTTGCCGACCATCTTCGCGCGAGCGGGTGGTGGCCTGGCAACGGCGTTTGGACAGTCGGTGCTGGTCGGTCTGGTCAACGTTGGCATGACCCTGGTCGCGATTCGGCTCATCGACCGCCTCGGCCGACGGCCGCTGCTGCTGGTCGGCATTTCCGGCATGGCCGTGGCGCTGCTGACCATCAGCTGGGCCTTCCATTCCGCGCCGGCGATCCCGGGCGCCGTGCCGCTCGTCAACGCGCATCTGGTGCTGTTCGCGATCATCACTTTCGTGGCGTGTTTTGCCATCTCGCTGGGTCCGGTCATGTGGGTGATGCTGTCGGAGATCTTCCCGAACGAGGAGCGTGCCGCGGCCATCTCGGTGGTCGGGTTCTGGAATTCCCTGATCAGCGCCAGTGTCACGCTGATATTCCCGTGGGAACTTGCCCGCTTCGGGCCGACCGGCACTTTCCTGGGCTATGGCCTCATGGCGCTTGCCGGCCTGTTGTTCCTCGCGCTCCATGCTCCTGAGACCAAGGGCAGGACACTCGAGGAGCTGGAGCGCACGCTGCTGCGGGCGCCGGCGGGATGAAGCGATGAAGCTAAAATCCAGGAACGTCCCCAAGAGAGTCCGGGGCAAGCGCGGCCCACGCCCGCGCAGTTCGGTCACGCTGAAAATGGTGGCCCGCGAGGCGGGCGTCTCGGCCAGCACCGCCTCGCGCATCATCAATCGCACGGTGAACGTTAGCGACGAGCTGCGCCTGGCGGTGGAGACCGCCATTGCAAAGTTCAATTTTCGGCCGAATGCCGCGGCGCGGGGCCTGGCGCTGGGCAGGACGTTGACCATCGGCGTGGTCAGCCAGGCGATGGACAGTCCCTTCTACGGCGAGGGTCTGCGTGCCATCGAGCACCGGCTGCAGCCGCTCGGGTATGCGCCACTCTTCATGAGCGGCAACTGGCAGGAGCAGGAAGAAATCCGCTGCATGGAGGAACTCATCAATCGCGGCGTCGACGGCATCATCATGTTTGCCGGGTGCCTGGGTGACGAGGCGCTCAAGGCTTATGCGCAAAAAGTGCCTATCGTCGTGACCGGCCGGCTGCTGCGCGCCAAGGGACTGGTCAGCATGCAGGTCGACGATCGCAATGGGGCCATCCTGGCCACGCGCCATCTGCTGGAACTTGGCCACAGGCGCATCGCCTTTGTGGCCGGCTTCGTCAATCACCCGGACGCCAATGAGCGCCTCGCCGGCTACAAGAACACGCTGGCAGCGGCGGGGATCGCATTCGATCCGCAGCTGGTCGTGGCCGGCGATTTTCACGAAGAGGGGGGCATGCGGGCCGTGTACCAGCTGATGGATGCGGGGGTGAAGTTCACCGCGATGTTCTGCGTGAATGACCAGACGGCCTACGGCGCCTGCCTGGCCCTGTTCCGCAGAGGTCTGGGCGTGCCGAAGGACGTATCGGTGGTGGGATTTGACGACCTGCCGGCCTCGACGTATCGCGTACCGCCGCTCACGAGCGTCCGGCAATCGGTGCAGCGGCTCGGGGAATGCTCGGCGGACGCCATATTGCAGCTCATCGCCGGGCGCCGGCCGCAGATCACCCTGCCGCCCGTTGAGCTCGTGGTGCGTGAGTCTACGAACGGCGTCTCCCGGTAGCGGAACGGTGGCACCGGCGTGAGCGACACAAGCTCGATGGAATCCCTGCGCCGAAGATTTCCGCCGGGCTTCATCTGGGGCGCCGCCAGCAGCGCCTACCAGATCGAAGGCGCCGCCACCGCGGACGGCAAGGGTGAATCGATCTGGGATGAATTCTGCCGTCGCCCGGGCGCAATCGCCGACGGTTCGACGGGCGAGGTGGCCTGTGACCACTACCACCGCATGGACAGCGATCTGGACCTGCTCTCCGAGCTGGCGGTCGATGCCTACCGGTTCTCCATTTCGTGGCCACGCATTCAACCCACCGGGACAGGTGCGCTGAACGAAGCGGGCCTGTCTTTCTACGAGCGGCTCGTCGATGGGTTGTTGCGCCGGAATATCAAGCCCTACGCGACTCTGTACCACTGGGACCTGCCTGCAGCGCTGCAGCGCCAGCAGGGCGGGTGGGCTTCGCGGGACACCGCGTACCGTTTCATGGATTATGCCGCCGTCATCGCGCGGCGGCTAGGCGATCGGGTCTCCTCATTCGCGACGCACAACGAGCCGTGGGTCACCGCCACTCTCGGGCACCAGACCGGCCTGTTTGCGCCCGGCCTGAAGGACCGGGCTGTCGCCGCACAGGTGTCGCATCACTGCCTGCTGAGCCACGGCCTCGCCTCGCGAGCGGTGCGCAGTGTCTGCGGCACGGCCTCAATAGGCATCGTGCTGAACCTTTCGCCGATCACGCAGGCGACGCAGTCCGCGCCCGACGCGGCCCAGGCGGCACTCGAAGACGGACTGCTGGTGCGCTGGTACATGGATGCGCTGTGCAAGGGCGTCTATCCGGCGGACGTGCTCGAGCACCTGGGACCGGACGCACCGCAGATCGCGCCAGGGGATCTGCAGCTGATTGCGCAGCCGCTCGATTTCCTGGGCGTCAACTACTACAACCCCACGGTTGCGCACGCCGGCAAACCTTCCGCGCCGGCCGCACCGGGTGCGCCCGTCACCGACATGGGTTGGGAAGTGTCGCCGGCCAGCCTCACGGACCTGCTCTCACGCCTGCATCGCGACTATCGGCTGCCGCCGCTGATCATTACCGAGAATGGCGCGGCCTACCGCGATCGGGTGGAAAATGGGCGCGTCGAAGACGAAGCGCGGCGCCAGTATCTTGAAACCCACGTGCGCGCCGTGGCGGACGCGATCGAGCGCGGTGTCGATCTGCGTGGCTACTTTGTCTGGTCGCTGCTCGACAACTTCGAATGGACCTCCGGATACGAAAAGCGCTTCGGCCTGTATTACGTCGACTACGCAACGCAGGCCCGGATCGCCAAGAGCAGCGCCGCCTGGTATGCGCAATTGACGCGCGCCTGCCACCGCCGGCGCGCCTCCGCGCCGGCCCCGGCCCCGGCGACGGTGGTGGCGAGCGCGGAGCGCCCGTGAGCTGCTGGGATTCGCTGGCCTGAAGCGGTGGCGGTTACGGAGGATTGTTCGCTTTCAGAAACGTCACCACCTCCGCCAGCATCTGCACGCGCGTCAGGCTGTGCGAGAGCCAGTGATCCTCGGATTTCAGATCAATCAGGTTGACGGGCTTGTGCAGGCCGCGGAGGGCCTCGGCCATCCAGCGGGACTGCTCATACGGCACGACCATGTCGTCCTTGCCGTGGATCAGCAGCAGCGGCACCTGGACCGCGTCGACGTGGCGGAGCGGTGAACGCTCGTCGACGGAAGGATCATCGACATCCGTGACACCCAGCCAGCGCTCCCAATAGCGGGCGCCGTAGTTCGCTTCGGTGCGGACACCGGCTTTGGGCTCCACCATGCGGTGCAGATCGGAAATGCCCGCCACCGACACCGCGCAGCGATAAATATCGTGCTGCAGCGTGATGCCTGCCAGTGCGGCATAACCGCCATAGCTGGCTCCGGCAATGCAGACCCGCGCCGGATCGATGATGCCCTGGCGTTGCAGGTACCGAACGCCATCTGAAAGATCGGTCTGCATCTTGCGGCCGAATTCACCATGGCCCGCGACGACGAAGGCATCCGAAACTGCCGAGCCGCGGAAGTTCGGCTGCAGCACCGCGTAGCCCTCGTTGGCGAGGGCTTGCGCCCACCAGTCGAATCCGCCGCTGTCGCGAGCCGCCGGTCCACCGTGCGGCAACACCACCAGCGGCAACCCCTTGGCCGGCCGTCCCGCCGGCAGGGTCAGGTAAGCGGGAATGGCAAGCCCGTCGCCTGCCGCATATTCGAGCGCGCGTACCTCGGCTAAGGCGGGCAGCTGCCGGTACTCCGGCCCCAGTGTCGTCAACGTCGCTGCGGCCATATCTACCAGCAGATACAGCGGGCCGTTTGGTGCCAGGACTCTTACGATGACGCGGCGAAATTCATCGCTGCCGGAAATGAAGATCGGGCGCATGCCACCGAGCGTCTTGATGACTGCCTGCCACTCGGCGTCCACCTTTGGATCGAGGAATTCATAGGTGTTTCCGCCAGAGCCATAGATGACGCCGGCCACGATGCGATCGTTGCGCTCCTCGATCAGCGCGCCCTCCCAGTCTTCGGGGTGCACACCGGCGCGCAATTGCTCGTGCGCGGTCGGCTTGCCGTCCGCCAGCGAGTAGCTGCCCGGTGCAGAAACACCCTTAACCCACGTGAGCAGCCAGACGTCTTTTCCATTCGGGCTGAGGCCGATCAGATGCGGGATGTCGAGGTCGGCATCGCCCGACAGGGCGGTCTTCAGCTGTCCGCCCGCACCCACGTTGATCTTCCAACGCCGATGCTCCGAGTCGTAGTCGCTGGCGGCAACGACGTTCCCCGCTTCATCCAGCACTCGCCCGTACTGGCGATACACGTCGCGGCTCTCGATGATCGCGTGGGTGCGCCTGACGAGGTTGATCTTCATCAATCGACCCTCGCCCCCGAAGGTGTTACCCGCGTAAAAAAAGCCATTCATGTAGAGCCAGATTTCCCCTCCAATCTCGCGCACCCGTACCCGGCCGGAGGCCAGATTAAAGCGTCCGGCATTGTTGGCCGCGCCGCCCGGAAATTCGAGCACGTCCCAGGCTTTACCGGTCCTAAGGTCGGTCGCGATGACGCCGAAATATTCGTCGCGATCGACGCCCCACCGGAATGGGTTCAAGGTCATGGACAGCTTGGTGAGGATGTGGTTGTTGCCTGCCCATTGCAGGCTCCGGAGCTTCTGCCCTTTGCCCTCGGTGAAGTCAGCCAGCGTCTGGCCATCGGCCAGACTCTTCACCAGCATATGCCGTTCCGCGCCCACGGTACCGATGTACGCCACGCGCGATCCGTCCGGGGACAGCGTCAGTTCCGAAAAAGATGGCAATTCGCCGTAGGCGATCAGCGCCTGCTGCTCCTCTGGCGTCAGCAGGGAGGTCGCGCTGCGCGCTTCCGCTGCGACCAGGCCGAGCAGTGCCGCGATCACCACCAGTCTTACTGGAATCGCCACGCCATATCCTGCCCACATATCGCGCATCGCCTTCCGGAGCGCCGTGCTGTTCCCGGCGGTGTCTTGTTTTCCCGAACGGCGCACCGCCTGGCGCCCGTGCGCCGTCGAGCATACAAGGGCGATCCGCGGTTTGCCAGGCGCGCTCATTTTGGTCGAAGTGTTGGCGATTGACGCTCATACCCCTACGGTTCCGCGCGCCTCGCCTTGACCGCATTCGCCGGGCGGGAGAACTGCGCGGCAAAGTCAAGCTCAACGGTCGACTGGTCTGCACAGCGCGATATGTTGCATCCGCAGCGCATTGTCGCGGCGCAATTGCATCACCAAAGATTTTGGTGCGGCGCTCTTCGCGTTGAAGTAAGTCAAATCACTGTCGGACAGGCGCGACACGCTGCCGTGCAATTGCACATTCACCAGAATGCGCTCCATTAAACGCGGGAAGGGAGTCCAACATGTGCACACTGCCGCCACAGGCGCTGACACTGCGCGCGCGCGTCACATTTTCAACGAAGGATTCACCACCTGACGTCGTGGCGCTGAGCAGCTGAAGGTGCTACGCCAAATCGGCGGTGTGCTGCTCACGTCGCTGACACTGCTCTTTCTTTGTGCCGCTGATGTGCGCGCCGCCGACGCGCCGGCGGCTGCGGGCGCCCCGGACAAGGCGCCGCAATTGGAGCGCGCGACATTCGATCACCTGACGACCGGGTTCGAGCTGGTCGGTCAGCATCGCGACCTGCCGTGCGAGTCGTGCCACTACAACGCAGTCTTCCAGGGTACGCCGCGCGACTGCGCCACCTGCCACGGTGTGGGCTCACAGGTCCACGCAACGGGTAAGCCGATCACCCACATTCTCACCTCGAATCGCTGTGAGAACTGTCATACACCCGTAGCATTCAGTCCGGCCGTGAACTTTGACCACGCCGAAGTGCGCGGCAGCTGTTCCTCCTGCCACAATAATGTGCAGGCGCAGGGCAAGGGGCCGACGCACATCGAGACCACGCTGGAGTGTGACGCCTGCCATTCGACGATCGGCTGGGCGGGCGCGATGTTCAATCACAGCGGCATCATCAGCGGTTGCGCCAGCTGCCACAACGGCATTTCCGCCAGCGGCCTGCCGTCCACTCACATCCCTACCGCCGGCGCGGCGTGCGAGCTGTGCCACATACCGACACAGTATTCCAGCTTCGCTGGGGCGACGATGAATCACCCGGCCGTGACGCCCCCGATGCCGTGCGCGGATTGCCACGAGGCGGGCAAGTCCTTCTTCGGTGTCACGATCGTCACTCGCCCGCCGGCGCCCCACCCGATGAGCGGCGACTGCGGGAGCTGTCACCTGTCGACGGTTTCGTTCAGCAGTGGAACGCTGCAGCCGGCCGGCCACATACCGACCTCCCAGCCCTGCACCCTGTGCCATTCCAATCCCGCTGACTTCAGCGTCTACCAGATGTTGCACGATGGCATCAGCAGTGGTTGCGCAACCTGCCACGCCGTGGGCCTGAGTTTTGCCAAAATGGCGCCGCCGGTCCTGGTGGAGCCGCCGTCGAACCATATTGCCTTTGCCAGTGCGGCCTGTGAGAGCTGCCACTCGGCGTCCAATTTCACGACCTTTGTGATCAGCAACAAGAGCCCGCCGATGAATCACGCCGCGGTTGCCAGCCTCAGCTGCGCGAGCTGTCACGGGCCCGGCATGAGCTGGGCGGGAACTCCGGCGACTGTGGTCGAGCCGGCGAACCACGTGCCCATTGGAACCGCAGCCTGCACCGATTGCCATTCGTCCACGGACTTTGCGGGCTTTGCGATTGCCAACGCCGTGCCCCCGATGAACCACGCCGGTTTCACCACGAATTGCATCAGCTGTCACGGGCCAGGGCAGAGCTGGATCGGCACGCCCGCCGTCGTTACCTTGCCGTCAAATCACATTCCGACCGGCACGCTTGCCTGCGAGGGGTGCCACTCGAACTCGAGTTTCAGTTCCTTCATGTTCACGAACGCCAGCGGTACCGCGCCACCTTCCATGGTGCACAGCCTTGTGACTTCCATGGCCTGCTCGAGCTGTCATGAAATAGGCATGAGCTGGATTGGATCACCGGCGACCGTGGTGCGTCCGGCGACCAAGGCCGACGGTACGCCTCACGTGGTGGCAGGCGAGTGCTCGACCTGTCACTTCAACACCACGAGCTTCAAGGGTGCGACCGATCTGCCGAGCAATCACATCCCGCTGCCGGCGGCCGACAACAACACCTGCGCGCTG
>DATFUG010000385.1:0-2397 GCA_035261025.1 Steroidobacteraceae bacterium
GTGTTTAGGCGGCTAGAGCGTAGTTGTCGTCGTTGGCAACTAAGTTTTGCAGCAGTTATTAACGAGGGCCACTGCGCCTCGGCACGCCCCTGAAGGTTCGCAACCCACGTCGAAACCGGTCGCCCCCATTCAGGAAACGCCCCGATTGTAGCAAGAGCGGGCGCCACCGTGCCGGGTATCGGCGTTGTCTTAACTTCAGCCGCGCCGCAGCAGCCGCGCCCGGTCGCGCTGCCAGTCACGGTCCTTCTCCGTGGCGCGCTTGTCGTGTTTCTGCTTGCCCTTGGCGAGGCCGAGCTGGAGCTTGGCGCGTCCGCGCACCCAGTACAGCTCCAGCGGCACGAGCGTGTAGCCGCGGCGCTCCACGGCGCCCGTCAGATGATCGAGCTCGCGCCGGTTGAGCAGGAGTTTGCGGGTCCTGACCGGGTCGGCAATCTTGTGCGTGGACACCGTGTTAAGAGGGGCGATGTGCGCGCCGATCAGGAAGGCCTCGCTGCTGCGGATGTAGACGTACGCTTCCGCGAGTTGTGCGCGTCCGGCGCGCATGGCCTTGACCTCCCAGCCCTCGAGCGCCAGGCCGGCTTCGAGCCGCTCCTCGATGAAATAGTCATGCCGGGCGCGGCGATTCTCGGCAATTGTGCGGGGCGGTGTATCCGGTTCGGCCATGCGGGCATTGTACGCGCCCGGGTTGAGTCGGCCGTGGCGATCCTCCAGACTGCGCTCGATGAGAACCCTGAGGCGCTCGGCACTGATTGCCCGCTCACCCGCACAGGTGTTTGCGCTGGTCAATGACATCGCGCGCTATCCCGAATTCGTGCCCGGATGCGTGCACGCCGAGATCCTGATGCACAACGAGCGCGAGGTCGTCGCGCGGCTCAAGGTGCGGCGCGGCCTGCTGAGCACGGAGATCACCACACGCAATCACCTGCAGCCGCACGAGCAGATCCGCATGGAACTGGTGGCCGGTCCCCTGCGCGCCCTGGACGGTCTGTGGACATTCGCGCCAGTCGGCAGCAACGGCTGCCGCATCGAACTGCAGCTGCGTTTCGAATTCTCGAACCCGCTCAAGGCGGCGCTGCTCGATGGGCTGCTGGAGAGCACCGCGACCTCCATGGTGCAGGCCTTCGTGGCCCGGGCGCAGCGTCATGCCTGAGCTGCCGGACAAGTGCTGCCTGATTGCCGTGGACACGCCGGCCGATCCGATCCTGCTGCAGCTGAGGTTGCCGGCGGCCGCGAACGTCGGGGCGGCACTGGCCGCGGCGCGGGAGCGGCTGCGCGAGATGCCGCTTGATTGGGAACGCGCGGCGACCGGAATCTGGGGCATCCGCTGTGAACGCGCTGCCGTGCCGCGCGATGGCGACCGGATTGAAGTCTACCGTGCGCTGCCGGCCGATCCGCGCCAGCGCCGGCGGCAGCGGGCCCAGCTCAAGCGCCCGGTGCGTTGATCGGTTTCTTGCTGACGGGCTCGGCGGCGTTGCCCAGGACGTCGCTGTCGACACTATCGACCAGGTCGTTCTTGAAATACACAGTCACGCGGCCGTGGCGCGGGCTGTGGAGCCGTTTCATCTTCAGGTAGTACTCGTAGTCCCAGCGGTCGTTCTCGAAGCCACCGGGCACCATCGGCGTGCCGAGCAGGTAGCGTACCTGCGCGCGCGTCATGCCAGGCTTGACCTGGTTGACCGTCGTCTGGTCCAGGTGATTACCCTGCTGCACGGGCATGTGGTAGATGCAGGCGGAGGCGCTGAGCAGGGCCGCGATACACAGCAGGAGCGCCAGCGGGCGCGAGGCGCTTCGCAGTGGTGGCCATGGGCCCGGGGTGGTAAGTTGCATGGTTCCAATCATACCGTACAGCCAGTACTCACAAGGATTTAGGTCCATCGGGCAGGCACATGGAAGGCAAGGATTTACGCAAGGCCGGTCTGAAGGTGACGCTGCCGCGCCTGAAGATCCTCGAGATTCTCGAGCGCAGCGGCACCCGCCACATGTCCGCCGAAGAGATCTACCGCCGGCTCCTCGGCTCTGCCGAGGACATCGGCCTCGCTACGGTCTACCGGGTACTGACGCAGTTCGAGGCGGCCGGCCTGGTCGCGCGCCATCATTTCGAGGATGGCATGGCCGTATTCGAACTCAACCAGGGGGCGCATCACGATCATATCGTGTGCATGGACTGCGGCCAGGTCGAAGAGTTCGTCGACGCGGGCATTGAAGAGCGGCAGGAAGCGATCGCCGCGCGGCTGGGGTTCACCATCGGCGAACATTCGCTCGTGATCTACGGACGCTGCCAGCGCCCGGACTGCCCGCGGCGCAAGCGGGCGGAGACACTGCGCAGCTGAACGGGCTGCTTCAGGCGCGCGCGCCGCGCCGGCGCCGGACGGCGGCCGGAGGCGCAACAGCGCTAGC
>DATFUG010000386.1:0-2288 GCA_035261025.1 Steroidobacteraceae bacterium
GCGTACACCGGGAGCCGCGCCGAACAGGTCATGAGCGGGGCGAGCAGGATCGTGGCCATGCGATCGCGCACGTTGGGTATGGTACGCGTGGCCATGATGCCCGGGATCGCGCAGGCGTAGGAGGACAGCAGCGGGATGAACGATCGGCCCGACAATCCGATGCTGCCCATCAGCCGGTCGAGCAGGAAGGCCGCGCGCGGCAGGTAGCCGCTGTCCTCCAGCAGCAGGATGAAGAAGAACAGGATCAGGATCTGCGGCAGGAATACCAGCACACTGCCGGCGCCCCTGATCACGCCGTCGACCAGCAGGCTCTCCAGGAGCCCGGCGGGCATGCCTCGGCTCACGGCAACTCCGAGCCCGCTCATGGCGCTGTTGATCCAGGCCATCGGCACGGTTGCCCAGCTGAAGACCGCCTGGAACACGGAAAACAGCAGCACCGCCAGCAGCAGCGGGCCGGCGACCGGATTCATCACGATGGCATCGAGCCGCATCAGCGCGCGGGTACGGAGCGGTTCGACGTATTCGGAGACGCGCAGGATGCGGCGCGCCTCGCGTTGCGTGGCCTCGATCTCCGCCGAGGTCTGCGCGGGCACCACCGGCGGCGCGACGGTTTCGGGCGCGGGTGCCAGGCGCAGGGCCACGGTCAGGTCTTCATCGCGGAGCCGTTGCGTGGCCGACTGTTCCGCCTCGATCGAGGCACACAGCGCGTCGATCGCCGCCACGAGGGCGCGACCACCGGCAGGCTGCACGGCCACCGTCTCGATCACCTGCACACCGAGCTCCGATTCCAGGCGCGTGCGGTTGAGCGTATAGCCGCGATCGCGGGCGAGATCGCTCATGTTCAGCGCCACGATCACGGGGCGGCCGACGCGCCGCAGCTCGAGCACCAGGCGGAGCGATAATCTGAGGTTGGTCGCATCGACGACGCAGATGATCAGGTCGGGCGACTCCTCGCCATGAAGCTTGCCCACGATGAAATCGCGGGTGATCGCCTCATCGAGCGTTGCGGGCACCAGGCTGTAGGTGCCGGGCAGATCGAAGAGCTGAAAGTGGCGCTGGCGATTCACGCTCGCGAATGCGCCTTCCTTGCGCTCGACGGTCACTCCCGGATAGTTGGCCACTTTCTGGCGGCTTCCGGTCAGGCGGTTGAACAGCGCCGTCTTGCCACAGTTCGGCACGCCCACCAGGGCGATGCGGAAGGTCGTCGGGTTGCCGGGAGAGGCGGTCACGCTGGATCGACCCGCACCATGACAGCCCGCGCCTCGCGCCGGCGCAGGGCAAATACGGTGGATCCGATGCGCACCGCCATCGGATCGCCACCCGGCCAGACCTCTTCAATGACCTGCACGCGTTCACCGGGTACAAAGCCGATTTCGATCAGGCGCCGTCCAATCGTCGCGCCGGCCTGGTCGCCCACGATGCCGGCGTCTCCTTCCAGCACCTGCGTCACCACGCCTCCGGTGCCCTTGCGCAGGGAGGCCAGGGGCACCTGGTCAGGGGCTGGGCGGCGTTCAGCAGGATCCACGGCACCATCCTTGTAAATGAGAATCACTCTCATTTGAAGGATAATCGATTGTCCGGGCGGGCGCCACTGCAAAACCATGACCCAGTGCCGGTTCCTGGAGGCCTCTGGGACGGTTCACAGTCCGTTCAGGCCCACCGGGCTAAGCTGACCCCCTTCGCGCAATTGGCCCTATTGGAGCCCCTGTGAACAAATTTTACCTCGCCCTGACCGCTACCCTGGCCGCCACCGCAACGCTGGCGTTGCAGACCCCGGCCTACGCCGATCCGCCGTCCTGGACGCCAGCGGGCCAGGATCGCGACGAGGGCGACCGCCCGGATGACCAGCGGGATAACCGGCGGGACGACCGGCGGGGTGACCGACGGGACGAGCGCCGGGATGAGCGCCGCGACGAGCGCCGTGACGAGCGCCATCATGACCGCGACGATCGCCACTACGGCGATTACTACGGCCGCGAGGGGCGTCAGTATTTCCGCGGCTACTGGGGCGATGACTGGGGCGACGACTACGGTGTCGTCAGCACCGGCCGCTGCAACAGCGATGCCGTATTCGGCGTCGCGGGCGCCGTCACCGGCGCCATCATCGGCAGCCGCAGCGCCGGACCCGGAGACCGTGGCATCGCTACGGTGTTTGGAGCCATCGCGGGCGGCATCATCGGCAACGCCGTCGGCGACGCCATCGATGACGGCGATCGCGGCTGCCTCGGTCAGTCCTTCGAACTGGCTCGCATCGGACGGCCGGTGGTCTGGGTCAATCCGCGCAGCCA
>DATFUG010000387.1:0-5515 GCA_035261025.1 Steroidobacteraceae bacterium
CCCGGCTGAGCTGGCTGCCAAGCAGACTGAGCTCGGCACCAAGATCAGCGAGCAGCTGCGCGGCCGCGTTCAGGAACTGACCACGATCGCCAGCGAGTCGCACAACACCCTGACCGCGATGTTTAACGCCGCGTCGGCCAAAGTTGTCGAGCTGACCAAGAAGGCAGCCTAAAGGCCTGCCGGACTAGCTGACAGATCAGGCCTCGGGGCTAGGAAACTTCCCCGGGGCTTTTTTTTTGAATGATCCAGCACCGCGGGCCTTGCCCATGAATACCGACGTCCAGTTACCCGTCGAGCGCCCGTCCGGGAGCAGCGACGCCTATGCGCACGACTGGCAGGACTGGTGGCTGAGCCTGTACGCCCGGCCGGAGCTGCCGCTGGCGCTGGCGCAGGATGCCCTGGCGCGCACGACCGACAGCTGGCGCTTTGCCCTGCGCGCGGCCACGGGCCAGGAACTGGCCCACGGGAGCAGCGATCCGCAGTTCGCGGACCACGCCTGGAACCACTGGCCCTTCAACGTCTATGCGCACAATTACTCCAGTTTCAGCCAGTGGGGTGCACAGGCCCTGAATCCGGGCGGCGGCATGTCCAGCGCCAGCGCCCTGCGCCTCAATTTCCTGCAGCGCCAGCTCCTGGACGTGACTTCACCGGCGCACTACCTGCTGACCAATCCGGAACTGCTGGAACAAACGCGCGCCGAGGCGGGCGCCAATCTGCTGCGCGGCGCGCAGTACTGGCTCGAAGACCTGACGCGCACCTTCGAAGGGAGTCCGGCACCGGGCACCCGAAACTTCCGGGTCGGGGAGCAGGTCGCGATCACCCCCGGCAAAGTGGTGATGCGCAACGAGCTCATCGAGCTGATCCAGTACAGCCCGCAGCGTCCGGACGTCTATGCCGAACCGGTCCTGATCACGCCCGCGTGGATCATGAAGTACTACGTCCTCGACCTTTCACCGCACAATTCGCTGGTGCGGTTCCTCGTCGAGCAGGGCCACACGGTGTTCATGATCTCGTGGCGGAACCCGACCGCCGCCGATCGCAACCTCGCCATGGACGACTATCTGCGGCTCGGCCTGCGCGCCGCACTCGACGCGGTGTCGGCCATCGTGCCGTCGCGGCGCGTGCACACGGTGGGCTATTGCATCGGCGGCACGCTGCTGTCGATCGGCGCTGCCGCGCTGGCCCGCGAAGGGGACACCCGCATCACCTCGATCACGCTGTTCGCCGCCCAGACCGACTTCAGCGAACCGGGCGAGCTGGCCGTGTTCATCTCGCCCGCTCAGCTCGCGCTGCTAAAGCTGCTGATGGAGCGCGACGGGGTGCTGGCCAGCGAGCGTATGAGCGCGGCTTTCGCACTGCTGCGCGCCGGGGATCTGCTGTGGGCGCCGGCGATCAATCAGTACCTGCGCGGCGAACGGGGCTCGATGAACGATCTGATGGCCTGGAACGCCGACGGCACGCGCCTGCCCTGCCGCATGCACAGCGAATACCTCACGCGGCTCTATCTGCACAATGAACTCGCTACCGGCCGGTTCACCGTCGGCGACACGCCCGTCGAGCTGCAGCAGATCAGCGTGCCGATGTTCGTGGTCGGCACCGAGACCGATCACGTCGCGCCCTGGCGCTCCGCCTACAAGACCCGGGCGTTGACGCGTTCGAGCGACTTCAGCTTCGTGCTCACGAGCGGCGGCCACAACGCCGGCATCATCAGCGGCCCGGTCAATCCGAAGCGCCGCCACCGGAAGCTGCGATGGCAGGATGCAACGGCCGCGCTGAGCCCGGAGCAATACCTCGCCGAGGCCGAAGTCTGCGCCGGCTCCTGGTGGCCCACCTGGCAGCAGTGGCTGGCCGACCATTCTTCACCCGAGCGTACGGTGCCGCCGACGCTGGGAAATGCCGCGGCGGGCTACCCGACGCTGTGCGACGCGCCCGGCGGCTACGTGCGCGGCTGAGATTGTGGTCAGGGCCGGGGCGGAACGACCGCCGCCCGCAGCGCGCCCGCTTTCTCGCCGGGCTTCATGAACTTGACCAGGACGCGCTGACCGATCAGGAACGGCGTGTTGGCGGCCGACACCACCACCTCCACCACGCGCTCATCGCTCGCTTCGTTGGCGTTGTCGGATTTCAGCTTGCGCGCACCAAAGGTCGCCGCGATGCGAATCACATGGCCGACGGCCATCTTGCTGGGGTCCGCCTCGGGCACGATCTCCGCCTCCTGGTCGACGTGCACGTCCGGAATCGCGCTTTCAACGATCTCGGCGCGGACGATGTGCGGGATCGCCGGCTCGAGGTCGAACATGTTCGATACGTTGAGCGTCGAAGCGCCCGCGCCAGGATTGGCGTAGCGCCGGATGATCTTGCCATCCATCGGCGCGCGAATGATCGTCAGATCCCGGCGGTACTCGGCTTGCGCCAGCTGCGCGCGCGCCGTCTGCACGGTCGCCTGCAGCACCCCGAGCTGCGCCTGCGAGGCGGCGATGGCATCGCGCGCCTGATCGAGCTGCTGCTGGGACACGAGCTTGGCGGCCGCCAGCTGTTCGAGGCGGGTGTATTCGCGCTGGGCGGTCGCAACGTTCACCCCAATCAGGGCCAGCTGGCTCTGCGCCTGCGCCACGGCGGCCCGTGCGCTGTTGGCCGCCAGCACGAACTCGTCGTCCTCCTGGCGGGCCAGAATCTGCCCCTTCCTGACCGTGTCGCCCTCCTGCACCATCACTTCCCGGATCACGCCCTGGCTGCGGGCCGCCACCTCGACGATCCCGCCTTCGATATCGATCTTGCCGTTGGAAATCGTTGCGTAGGGTGAAGGGGGTGCGGCGGCGGCACCCTTGTCCGCCGACCCGCCAGGATGGCATGCCATGAGCTGCAACGCGCCCAAGCTCCCCACCACCAGCGCCGCCAACAATGTGAACTTGCGAGGCATGTGCAATTCCCGGTGTGACCTGGGTACTAAAGCGGCGGTGGGTCAGTGATCATTCGGTCGCTCATGATCTTGCCATCTTCCATGTGAATGATGCGATCGGCGTGGGCCTCCAGACGCGGATCATGGGTTACGACAACGATGGCTGCACCGCGTTCCTGCGCCGCCTGGTGCAGAAGCTTGATCACCACCTGACCGTTGACCGAATCCAGGGCCGAAGTGGGTTCATCGGCAAAGATCAGCGACGGCGACTTGGCCAGCGCGCGCGCGATGGCGACGCGCTGCTTTTCACCGCCCGACAGTTCCGCCGGCCTCTGGTGCAGGCGCTGACCCAGGCCCACCGTTTCGAGCACCTCCTTGGCACGGGCACGTGATTCGCGCTTGCCGACCCCGCAATACTTGAGCACCTGCACGACCTGCTCGGTGGCGTCCAGGGAGGGAAACAGGTTAAAGCCCTGAAAGATGAAGCCGCAATGGTCGAGCCGGAACTTGTCGATCCTGCCGGCGCGCTTGGTCCACAGGCTTTCCCCCAGCGCCAGTACTTCGCCCTCGTCTGGTTTCATGAGACCCGACAATGCCGCGATCAGCGTCGACTTGCCGGAGCCCGACGGCCCCATGACCATCGTGACCTGGCCATGGTAAGCGTTGAAAGCGACATCCTTCAGTACCTGCTGGCGCACCTTGCCAATCTTGTAGGCCTTGCTCAGACCCCTGGCGTCGATGGCAAGCCGGCTCATCGCAATAGATCCGCCGGCTGACTCTTTTTCAGAACGCCGAGCGACAGGACGCCCGACAGTGCGGCGATGAGCAGCAAGGTGACCGCCACCGGTACATCGAGGAACAAGGGGAAATCCATCGGCACACCGAATGCCCTGGCCAGGACGCCGACGGTACCAGTCAGTGCCGCGGTGAGCGTGAGCCCCGCCAGGCCGACCCACAGGCTCAGTTCCATCACGATCAGGCGCAGACTCCCCATCGAAACGCCGAGCGCCCGCAGGCTCGCGAACTCCTTGATGTTGGCGAGCAGTGCACCCTGCAGGGTCTGCCAGGTAATGACGATCCCGATGAAGGCACCGACGACGACGGCGAAGCCGATCATGACGACAATGCCGCCTTCCTTCAGCATCGATCGCTGGTTGGCCACGGACAGTTCTTCGCGCGACCAGGCTTTAAAGTGGCCCTTGGCGAGGATGTTCAGTTCCGCGGCCACCTGCCTGGCGCGTGACGGATCCTTGATCTTGACTAGGAGCGCCCCGACACGCGGGCCGTCATCATTGTGGAAGAGCAGCTTGGCCGTCTGGCGCGACACAAAGACCACGGAATTGAACATCGAGGGATACCCTGCCGTGATCGCGCGCACCCAGACAGTAATGCCGTCCATCTTGGCCTTATCGCCCAGCTGCACGCCCAGCTTGCCGAGGCTGGAGCGATCCACGACCACCGCATAGGGCTCCTGCAGCGCCTGAATAATGTCGTCACCGAAATCGTTGGGCAGTGTGACGGCGCCCTTGACCGGGTCGACGATGATGACCTGCACTCCGTCGCCCTTGGCGGTCTGGCCTTCCTTGGGGAAGTTGGACCAGAAGGCCCAGTTACCGTTCAACGGCTGCACCTCCAGTACATCCGGATGCTCGTAGATCTCCGGTATGTTCCGGCGGGGCTGCCCGGAATTGTTGCCGAACAGGCTGTCAGAATCGGGCGGCAGGATCATGACCTGGGCAGGCGAGCGATCGACGGTGGCCGTGAAGGACTTGCTCATGCCCATGAACATGCCGGTCATCGCGAGCACGAGCAGCCCCGCTACCGCGAGGGCCACGACGGCGGCCAGGTAGCGGCGCCATTCGTAGATGAGCGTGGATAGGGCGAGTGACACTAGGCGAGGAGCGTCGCGGCCTCGCGCAGCGACTGGTCGAGGATCGCCACCAGGCGATCGATCTCAGCGGTCGTGATGATCAGCGGCGGGCAGATCACGATCGTGTCGCGCACGGCGCGCACCATGAGTCCATTGGCGATGCAGCGATCGCGCAGCAGCGGGCCGGCCGTGCCTTCCTTGTCGCCGAAGCGCAGGTTGGTGCCGGCCTGGCGCACGATCTCCACCGCGCCGATCAGTCCGAGCGAGCGCACCTCGCCCACGATAGCGTGCGAACGGAGGCGTTGCAGGGCACGGCTGAAGTACGGGCCGATCTCATTCGCCACCCGCGTCACCAGGGCTTCGCGCTCAATGATTTCGATATTGCGCAGCGCGACCGCCGCACAGGTCGGGTGCCCCGAGTAGGTGAAGCCGTGGAAGAATTCGCTGTCCTTCTCGCGCAGCAGTTCGACGATGGGATGCGAGACGACGGTGGCGGAGATCGGCAGATACCCGGACGACAGTCCCTTGGCCATCGTCACGATGTCGGGCCGCAGACCGTAAAGCTGGTAGCCGAACCAGCGGCCCAGGCGCCCGAAGCCGCAGATCACCTCGTCGCAGATCAGCAGCACGCCGTACTTGCTGCAGATCGCGCCCACCCGCTCCCAGTAGCCGGCCGGCGGAATGATCACGCCGCCGGCGCCCTGCACCGGCTCGCCGATGAAGGCCGCCACGCGCTCCGGCCCGAG
>DATFUG010000388.1:0-3170 GCA_035261025.1 Steroidobacteraceae bacterium
CGTGGAAGGCGCCAACATCCTGACCCGGAGCCTCATCATCTTCGGCCAGGGCGCGATCCGCTGCCATCCCTACGTGCTGCGGGAGATGCGCGCGGCGCGGGATACGGACCGCGTGCGCGGCGTCGATGAGTTCGATCGCGCGCTGTTCGGTCACATCGGCTTCACGATCTCCAACGCGGCGCGTTCGCTGGTGATGGCGCTGACTTTTGCGCGCTTCGAGAGCGTGCCCGACTCCGGGCCGGCGCGCCGCTATTACCAGCACATCGAGCGCTTCAGCGCCTCCTTCGCCTTCGCCACCGACGTGGCCATGCTGACCCTCGGCGGGTACCTGAAGAAAAAGGAGAACATCTCGGCGCGGCTCGGCGACGTGCTCTCCTCGATGTACCTCGCCTCGATGGTCCTCAAGCATCACGAAGACCAGGGCCGCCCCGCCGCCGACCTGCCCCTGGTGGAGTGGTGCTGCCGGGAACTGCTCTACCAGGCACAGGAACAGCTGCACGGGGTGCTGCGCAATTTCCCGGTGCGGTCCATGGCCGCGCTCATGCGGTTCTTCATTTTTCCGCGTGGACGCACCTACTTCGCGCCCAGCGACCGGCTCGGGCGCCAGGTCGCGGCTCTGATGCAGGAGCCGGGAGAACCGCGCGACCGGCTGGCCAGCGGAATCTACCGCGAGCTGCACAGCGGCAATCCGCTGGGTTCACTGGAGCAGGCACTGGAACTGGCTCCGGCCGCCGAACTCACCGAGAAGAAGCTGCGGGTCGAGGGCGTCAAGACCGGGCGCATCCGTGCGCTCGAGCTGCCGGGGCAGATCGATGCCGGGTTGTCCCTCGGCATCATCTCCGATACCGAGGCGGCGGCGCTGCGCGACTACGACCGCCTGGTGATGAAGATCATCAATGTCGACGAATTCACGGCCGATGAACTGGGCACGCGCCACGGGATCGCCCCGCCGGCGAGCTGACACCGGCCCGTCTCATGTACCTCGCCTTCTTCGGCCTGGCCGACAAGCCCTTCGCCATCACGCCGGATCCGCGCTACCTCTACCTCGGCACGCAGCATGCCGACGCACTCGCGCACCTGGTGTACGGCATCAACGACGCCGGCGGCTTCATCCAGCTGACCGGCGAAGTCGGCACCGGCAAGACCACGACGATCCGATCCCTGCTGGTGCGGGCGCCGGCGCAGGCGGAGATTGCACTGATCGTCAATCCGCGGCTCTCGCCGCGCGATTTCCTGCAGACCATCTGCGAGGAACTGGGCGTCGCTCTGGCCGACGGCGCCGGCGCCAGCGTCAAACTGCTCGTCGACCGGTTGAACGACTATCTGCTGCAGGCGCACGCCGCGGGGCGCCGCGTGGTGCTGATCGTCGATGAAGCACAGAACCTCGACCCCGAAGTGCTCGAGCAGGTACGTCTCCTGACCAACCTCGAGACCGAGTCGCAGAAGCTGCTGCAGATCATCCTCATCGGGCAGCCGGAACTGCGTGCGCTGCTCAACCGGACCGAGTTGCGCCAGCTGGCGCAGCGCATCACCGCGCGCTATCACCTGCAGCCGCTCGCCAACGAAGAAACCGCGGCTTATGTGCGCCACCGGCTCCGGATCGCGAACGCGACGCGCGAGATCTTCACGCCCGGCGCACTGCGCGAGGTCCATCGCCTCAGCGGCGGCGTGCCGCGCCTGATCAACATCATCTGCGATCGCGCGCTGCTCGGCGCCTACACCCGGGATGCGCACGAAGTCGGGGCCGCGCTGGTGCGCCGTGCGGCCGGCGAAGTGTTCGGACGGCGTGTGGCGCCCGCCTGGCTGCTGCCCGTCGCGGGCTCGCTTCTGCTGCTGGCAGCGCTCGCCGCCAGCGCGGCGTTGCTGCGCTTGCGGCCCTGGAGTGCCGTCCCGTCGGCGGCGCCGGTTGCAGCCGCGGCGAGGAGCGTACCGGCGCTGCCCGCGCCGCCCCGGCTGGAGGAAGTCCTGAAGAGTGCGGGCGATGAGGTGGGTGCGGAGCGGGCCCTTGCCGGCCTGCTGCAGCTGTGGGGCGGCCACTATGTGCCCGGCGCCGCCGACGGTTGCGCGCAGGCGCAGGCGCAGGGACTGGAGTGTGTCACCCTGCGCAGCTCGCTGGCGCAATTGCGCGAGTTGCGGCGCCCGGCCATCCTGCGCCTTGAAGACAGCGGCGGAGCGGACTTCCAGGTGCTGCTGACCGGCCTCACTGCGCAGAGCGCGCAGCTGCAGATTGGCGCGCGCCGCCTGAAGGTCGCGATCGCGGACCTGTCGCAGTACTGGTTCGGGGACTGCCTGCTGATGTGGCGGCCGGCCCTCTCGCCGGCGGTGCAGCTGCGTCCCGGCATGCGCGGACCGGCGGTGCGCGCGCTGCGGACGCAGCTGCTGCAAGCGAGCGGCGCGGCAGCGGGCGACGCGAGCGCGCTGCCCAGCGCCGAGAGTAACGATAGCGCCAGCTTCGATACGGGGCTGTTCAAGCGGGTCGAGGAATTCCAGCGCCAGCATCACCTTGCCGTTGATGGGATCGCCGGCGCGGAGACACAATTGCTGCTCGATGCGCGGTTCGCCGCTCCGGGCACACCCCTGCTGCAGCCGGGTACCGACTGATGTCATTCATTCTCGACGCCCTGAAGAAATCGGAAGCCGAACGCCAGCGGCAGAGCGGCCCGGCTCTGCTCGAGGCGCACATCGCGCGCCCTTCGCGGCGCCCGCCGCTCTGGGCCATCACCGTCGGCGTGCTGCTGCTGATCAACTTCGGCGTGGTAGCCTGGCTGCTGTCGCGCTCCGGCGCTCCCGCGCAAGCCACTCCGGTGCCGGCCGCCCTCGTGCCGGCCGCCGTTGCACCCGCGCCCTTGAGCGCCGCCCCCGGTGCCGCGGCGTTGCAGGTGGCGGCACCCCCTGCGCCCCCCGCGCCCGCCGCGCGCACGCCCAACTCATCGCCCGCGGCCGACACCACCGAGGCCGTCAATCCTGCGGACCTGGAACCGGCCGCGGCGCCGGCGGCGGGGACGGCGCCCGAGGCGGCCACCGCGGGACTGCGCCCCTACGCGGAACTGGCCGGCACGCTCCCGCCCTTGCGTCTCGACCTGCACGTGTACGCCGCCAATCCAGCCGAGCGCTATGCCTTCATCAACATGCACAAGGTCCACGAGGGCGATGTGACGCCCGAGGGCGTG
>DATFUG010000389.1:0-3965 GCA_035261025.1 Steroidobacteraceae bacterium
AAGCGCCTCGATGTCCTGCTCAAGGAGTTCCGCGGCAACCGCAATCACATGGCGATCGTGGTGGACGAATATGGCGGGGTCGCCGGGCTGATCACCATCGAAGACGTGATCGAGCAGATCATCGGCGAGATCGATGACGAGTTCGACGTCGAGGATGACCAGAACATCCGCGCCGACGGCGAACGAGCGTTTGTGGTGCGCGGGGCCACGCGCATCGCGGAATTCAACGAGCATTTTGCCACCAGCTTCAGCGACGTGGAGTTCGACACCGTGGCCGGCCTCGTCATGCAGCAGCTCGGCCGCGTACCGCGGCGCGGCGAGGCCGTCACGATCGGCGCCTTCGAATTTCGCGTGCTGCGGACCGATCGGCGGCGCATCGACAGCCTGCACGTCGCACCGGTCCGTAGCGCGACCGCGGCCTCGTGACAGCCGCGCGCTTCGCAGGTCTCGCGTCCTGGGGGCCGTGGGCGGCGGCGCTGGCCGCAGGCGCCTTGCTGCCCCTGGCCTTTGCACCCTTCAATTTCTGGCCCCTGGCGATTGCCTGCCCCGCCGCGCTGATGCTGCTGTGGCAGCAGCGCACGCCACGGCGCGCGGCGGCCCTGGGCATGTGCTTTGGGGCGGGCTACTTCGGTGCCGGCACCTGGTGGCTGTACATCTCGATCCACGACCACGGGCCCGCGCCCGTGTGGCTGAGCCTGACGCTGGTGCTACTGGTCGTCGCCTACATGGCCTGCTACTACGGCCTGCTGGGCTGGTTTACGGCGCGCTTCCTGCCGGCCGCCGGCCCCTGGCGGCTATACGCCGGGCTGCCCGCGGCGTGGCTGTTCACCGAGTGGCTGCGCGGCTGGGTCCTGTCGGGCTTTCCCTGGCTGTCCCTCGGCTACTCACAGACCGACACCTGGCTTGCGGCCTACGCGCCGGTGCTCGGCGTCTACGGCGTATCTGCGCTCCTGCTGTTGCAGGGGGGAGCCCTGCTGGCGCTGTGGCAGGGGGGCAGCCGCGCGCGCCTCGCCGCGCTGGCCCTGGTCGGGCTGCTCTGGAGCGGGGGCTGGCTGCTGGGGCGCGAGGCGTGGACGGAGCCCCGCGGTGCGCCGGTGGCGGTGGCCATCGTCCAGGGTGCGATACCGCAGGATGAGAAATGGCAGCTGAGCAATCGCGTGCCGACGATGACGCTCTACCGCACCCTGAACGACCAGGCGCTGGGTGCACGCCTGATCGTCTGGCCAGAAGCGGCGATTCCGGAGCTGGCCAACGAGATTCCCCGCTACCTGGCCGATATCCAGGCCAGTGCGCGCTCGCACGGGAGCGATGTGGTCATGGGCGCCTTGCGTCTGGCGGACAACGGCGAGGACTACTACAACTCGATCCTCGCGCTCACGGAAAACGCGGCGTTTTATGACAAACGCCATCTGGTGCCGTTCGCGGAGTACTTTCCCGTGCCGGCCTTCATCCGCAGCTGGCTGCGGTTCATGAGCCTGCCGTATTCCGATTTCACCAGCGGCTCGGCGTTGCAGGGACCGCTCGTGGCGGGCGGCCTCCGCATCGCCCCCTCGATCTGTTATGAGGACGCCTTCGGCAGCGCGCAGCGGCTGCTGGATGCCCGCTCGGACCTGCTGGTCAATGTCACCAACGATGCCTGGTTTGGGCGTTCGCCGGCCCGGTACCAGCACCTGCAGATTGCCCGCATGCGGGCGATCGAAGCCGGGCGCTACCTGGTGCGGGCCGGGAACGATGGGGTATCGGCGCTCATCGGCCCGAAGGGGCAGCTGCTCGCCCTCGCCCCCGAATATCAAGCCGCGGTGCTGCGCGGAACCGTAGTGGCACGCCGCGGTCTATCCCCGTACCTGAGGTTTGGTGACTGGCCGGTACTGCTTCTGGGCCTGCTCGCGCTGGCGATCGCGGCCTGGAAGCAGCGGCGCTGAGTGCGCTGCGATCCCCGGTGAACCGGGCCGGTCGGGGTATCATCCCCGCCATTGGCAATCCTTGAGGGCCCCTTGGTAGCCCTCTGCAGAGCTGGAGCAATTCATCGATGTCCACATATGTCGCCTCCCACCGCCTGGTGGGTATAGTCCTGATGACCACCCTGATGAGCGCCTGCGCGCCGCAATCGTCCACCGCGGCACCCGCCGCCGCGCCAGCGGCCGATTCCCCGCAGCCCGGGGGGTCGCCGGCCACGCCGCTCGTGCGCGGCCTGCCGGACTTTGCCGGCCTCGTCGAGCAGGTCGGCCCGGCGGTGGTCAATGTCACGGTCATCGAGAAGCGCCAGCGCACGCCGCAGCGCGGCTTCGGCAATCCGTTCTCGGACGACAACAGCGATCCCTTCGGCGATTTCTTCCGCCGCTTCCAGGACCAGCCCCGCGACAACACGCCGGAGGAAGGCGTGGGTTCGGGCTTCATCGTCAGCTCGGATGGTTACATCCTCACCAACACGCACGTGGTCGACAATGCCACGCGCGTGACCGTCCGGCTCACCGACCGGCGTGAATTCCAGGCCAAGGTGATCGGGAGCGACGACAAATCGGATGTCGCGCTGCTGAAGATCGAGGCCAAGAATCTGCCCACCGTGAAGATCGGCGATCCCAGCCGGCTGCGGCCAGGCGAGTGGGTGGTCGCCATCGGCTCGCCCTTCAATTTCCAGAACAGCGTCACCGCCGGCATCGTCAGCGCGATCGGTCGCGAAGTGCGCGGCGGTTCGGCCTACAATTACGTGAATTTCATCCAGACCGACGTGGCCGTGAATCCCGGCAATTCCGGCGGGCCGCTGTTCAACATGAGCGGCGAAGTGGTCGGCATCAATTCGCAGATCTACAGCAACACGGGCAGCTATGCCGGCCTGTCCTTTGCGATCCCGATCGACATCGCCAACAACGTGCGGGTGCAGCTGGCGGCGACCGGGCATGTGACCCGCGGCCGCATCGGCGTGAGCATCCAGCAGGTGACGGCCGCACTGGCCGAGAGCTTCGGGCTCGATCGGCCGCGCGGCGCGGCGGTGAGCTCTGTCGATGGCGGCGGACCGGCGGACAAGGCGGGCGTCAAGCCCGAGGACATCATCCTCAGTGTCAACGGCCACAAGATCGAACAATCATCGGAGCTCCCGGCGCTGATCGCCGGCATCCGCCCCGGCGCCAGCGCCGACCTGGAGATCTGGCGCGGCAAGGGCACGAAGCACCTCAGCGTGGTGATCGAGGAGCTCAAGGACAAGGCGAGCGTGGCGCGTACCGGCGGGAACAGTGGAAGCAGTGACAAGCTCGACGCGCTGGGCCTGAGTGTGCGCGAGCTGAGCGCCGCCGAGAAGAGCCAGCTGCACACCGGCGGGAGCGTCGTGATCACGGACGCGGACGGACCCTCGGCGGAAGCCGGGCTGCGTACGGGCGAGGTCATCCTCGGCGCCAACCGCAAGAGTATCGGCTCGGTGGCCGAGCTGCGTGAGGCGGTCCGTGATGCCGGTCGGTCGGTCGTGCTGCTCGTCCAGACCTACGATCCAGCGCAGGGCGGCAGCCAGCAGCGCATCGTCACCGTCCAGACGCAGTAGCGCGCACCGGCGCTGGAGCGCGCCTGGTCCGCAGTGGGCCGGGCCCTGGTGTATTCTTAGGGGTTCAACCCCAAGACCTGGTCGCGCCCGCCCCGCCCATGCAAGAACGCTATGATCCGGCCGCCGTCGAGCGCGCCGCGCAGCAGTATTGGTCCGCAAATGCCAGCTTTGCCGCGCGCGAGGGCGCCGGCCGCGGCAAGTACTACTGCCTCTCGATGTTCCCTTACCCCTCGGGCCGCCTGCACATGGGGCATGTGCGCAACTACGCCATCGGCGACGTGCTGGCCCGCTACATGCGCATGCAGGGCCTGAATGTGCTGCAGCCCATGGGCTGGGATGCCTTCGGGCTGCCGGCGGAAAATGCCGCCATCGCCAACGGCGTGCCGCCGGCGCGCTGGACGCGCGAGAACATCGCCTACATGAAGCAGCAGCT
>DATFUG010000390.1:0-4412 GCA_035261025.1 Steroidobacteraceae bacterium
GGACAACCTCCCGGAGGATCCGCAGTATCGCAGCGCGAAACTGGGGGCCCTGTCGCCGATCCGCGTGGTCAACCAGGTGATCAGTTCCGGCGACGGCGCCCACAATGTCGCGATCGCGGCCTACAACCTGCCCAATGACGACCGCGTGGTGCAGGAAAAGGGAAGCAAGCGCGTGATGCTCAAGAATGTGCAGGAAGCCAAGTTCAGGAAGATCCTGGTGCCGATCGGGGAACGGGTCCTGACGGCGCCGACCCGCAAGTACATGAGCTTCGACTGGTTCTTCACGCACATCCTCGCGCATGAACTCATGCATGGCCTGGGTCCCCACCAGATTACCGTGGATGGCCGCGCCACGAATCCGCGCCTGGAACTGAAGAACCTGTTCTCGCCGATCGAAGAGGCCAAGGCGGATGTGACGGGCCTGTGGGCCTTGCAGTACATGCTCGATCACGCCAAGGCCCTGGGGCTCCGGCAGGTGATCGCGGTGGGCCCCGACGCGGAGCGCAAGCTCTACACCACTTACCTGGCCTCGATGTTCCGCGTCCTGCGCTTCGGCCAGACCGAGGCGCACGGCCGCGGAATGGCCCTGCAGATCAATTTCCTGCTCGAGCACGGCGCCCTGCACACGAGCGCCGGCGGCAGATTCGAGATCGACTACGCGCGGATCAAGGACGCGTTCCGCGATCTCGACCATGCGCTGCTCACGGTGGAAGCCCAGGGCGATGCACCGGGCGCTGACCGGCTGCTGAAAAGCGGGGCGATCCGCCCCGAGGTCCAGGCCGCACTGGATCGCCTGGCCGACCTGCCGACCGACATCGAGCCGCAGCTCATCACGGCGGAGGCGATCGCGCCGCACTGAGGCGGCCGCACTTCAGCGCATCGTGACCAGTTCCTCGGCCGAAGTCGGATGGATGGCCACCGTGTCGTCAAAGTCGCGCTTGGTCGCGCCCATGCGCACCGCAACGGCGAAGCCCTGCATCATTTCATCGGCGCCGGCGCCGATCACGTGCACGCCGGCCACGCGCTCCTCGGCGCCCACCGTCACGAGCTTCATCAGCGTCTTGGGTTTGCGCGTGGTCAGGGCGTGATACAGGGGCACGAAGCCGGCGGAATGGACCTTGACCTCTGCGCCATGACGGCGGCGCGCCTCGGCTTCCGTGAGCCCCACGGTGCCGATCGGCGGGTGGCTGAAGATCACCGTCGGAATGTTTTCGTAGTCGAGCCGCCGCTCCTTCTGGCCGCCGAACACCCGATCGGCGAGCCGGCGGCCGGCCGCGATAGCCACCGGCGTGAGCTGCGCGCGCCCGGTCGCATCGCCGATCGCATAGATGCCGGACACATTGGTTTCCTGGAAGGGATCGGTGCGCACGAAGCCGTCGGCATCGCAGAGCACGCGCACCTTATCGAGGCCCAGTCCGGCGATGGAGGCCTTGCGGCCGACGGCCCATAGCACGGTGTCGAAGGGGCCGGCGCGGCGGCCATCGGTCAGCTCGACGCGCAGCTGTCCCTGCGCATCGCGCACCAGCGCCTTCGGTTGGGCCTGGAACAGCTGCTCGATGCCTTCCTCCTGCATGAGCTCGCCCAGGTGCGCACCGAGGAAGGCATCAAAGGCCCTGAGCAGCTGCTCGCCCCGCGCCAGCACCGTGGTGTGCGTGCCCAGCGCGGAGAAGATGCCGGCCAGCTCGACGGCGATGTAACCGCCGCCCACGATCGCGACGCCGGCCGGGCGCGCCGGCAGCGCGAAGAAGTCGTCCGAGGTGATGCCCAGCTCCGCGCCCGGAATCGCCGGCACCACCGCGTGCCCGCCCGTGGCCAGGACGATGTGCGGGGCGCGATAGAGGCGGCCGTCGGCCTGCACCTCGGACCTGGCGGTGAGCTGCGCGCGGGCGCGCAGCAGCGTGACACCGCACCGTTCGAGATTGGCGGCGTAGATATTGTTGAGCCGCGCAATGTAGGCATCGCGCTTGTGCCGGAGCAGCGCCCAGTCGTGGCCGGCCAGCGTCAGATCGAAGCCGTAGTCGTGGGCGTCGTGGGCAGCGTGGGCGAGGTGCGCGGCATTCCAGGTGATCTTTTTGGGCACGCAGCCGACGTTTACGCAGGTGCCGCCGAGCCGCTGCGACTCGATCAGCAGTGCCCGTGCCCCGAATCCTGCCGCCCGCTGCGCGCAGGCCAGGCCGCCGCTGCCCGCGCCGATGACGATGAGATCGAAATCTGTGACCATGTTCCGACTCCTGCCCCTCTGCTGCGGGTTCCCATCCTGACCGGGCTCTGGCACTCTTGCCGGATGCCACCCGCCACCCGCACAGCTGCCGTGCCCGCCCCCGCGCTCAATCCACTGCTCGCCGACGCAGCGCTCCCGCCCTTCCCGGATATCCGTCCCGAGCACATCGAGCCGGCGATCGCGGAACTGCTGGGTGAGTGCCGCGCGCGCCTCGCCGAGATCGCACGGCTCGCGGAACCGAGCTTCGCGAGCGTGGTGTTGCCGCTGGAGGAACTGCGCCACCGCCTGGCCCGCACCTGGTCCCCGGTCGGTCATCTTAACGGAGTGATGAATTCCGAGGCGCTGCGCGCGGCCTACAATGCCTGCCTGCCGCTGCTCTCAGAGTACTACACGGATCTGTCGCAGAGCGAACCGCTGTACCGCGCCTACCTGCAGATCCGCAACCGCGAAGGCGCGCGGCTCGATGGCGTGCAGCGCGCCGTGCTGGAACGCGCGCTGCACGATTTCCACCAGGCGGGCGTGGCGCTCGACGGGGAACGCAAGCTCCGATTCAAGAGCATCATGAGCGAGCTGGCGCAGCTGCAGGCGAAGTTCGAGGAAAACGTGCTCGACGCGACCAACGCCTGGTCGCACCGGGTCACCGATCCTGCGCAGCTCGCGGGCGTCAACGCCGGCATCGTGGCCCAGGCCGAGCAGCGCGCGCGCGAGGCGGGCGTGGACGGCTGGATCCTCGGTCTCGATCAGCCGACCTACGTCGCGGTGGTCACGGACGCGGACTCGGCGGCGCTGCGCCGCGTGTTCTACGAGGCCTGGAGCACGCGGGCGTCCGATCGGGGGCCCGGCGCGGGGCGCTTCGACAATACCCCGGTCATGGAAGGCATCCTGCGCCTGCGCCACGAGGCGGCGCGGCTGCTCGACTACCCCTCTTACGCGGAATATGCGCTCGAGGACCGCATGGCCAGCAGCGTGCCGGAGGTCAGCTCCTTCCTGATGCAGCTCGCCGGCGCCGCGCGCGAGCAGGCGCGGGCGGAGCTGGCCGAACTCGAGGCCTACGCCGGGCGCACGCTCGAAGCCTGGGACCTGAGCTACTACTCGGAACGCCTGCAGCAGAACCGCTTCCAAGTCTCGCAGGAGGAGCTGCGCGATTACCTGCCGCTGCCACGGGTACTGGCCACGCTGTTCGAAGTGGCCGAGCGGCTCTACGGCGTACAGCTGCGCGAACGGAGCGGCGTGCCGGTGTGGCACGCAGACGTGCGCTACTTCGAGGTGCTCTCGCCCGGCGGCGCGCCGCTGGCCAGTTTCTATCTTGACGCCTATGCGCGCGCCAACAAGCGGAGCGGCGCGTGGATGGACGATTGCGTGGGCCGCAAGCACCTCAACGGCCAGCTCACGCTGCCGGTGGCCTTCCTGGTCTGCAATTCATTGCCGCCGCAGGGCGAGCGGCCGGCACTGCTGACGCACGATGACGTGGTGACGCTGTTTCATGAATTTGGCCACGGATTGCACCACATGCTCACGCGCATCGGCTATCCGAGCGTGGCCGGGATCAACGGTGTCGCCTGGGATGCGGTCGAGCTGCCGAGCCAGTTCATGGAAAATTACGCCTGGCTGCCCGAGGTGCTGGCGCGCATCGGCGCGCACGTGAAAAGCGGCGAGCCGCTCCCCGAGGCAAAGCAGCGCCAGCTCATTGCCACCCGCAGTTTCCAGGCCGGACTTCATACGCTCCGCCAAGTGGAATTCGCGCTCTTCGACATGCGCATGCACGCCGAGTACGACCCGCAGCGCGGCGGGCGCATCTACCCGCTGCTGGCCGAAGTGCGCGCGGCGGTCGCGGTCACGCGCGTGCCCGAGTGGAACCGCTACCCGCACAGCTTTACGCACATCTTTGCCGGCGGTTACGCCGCCGGCTACTACAGCTACAAGTGGGCCGAAGTGCTGGCCGCGGATGCCTTCGCGGCTTTCAAGGGACCAGGGGCCTTCGACCGGGCCACGGCGCAGCGCTTTCTCGACAGCATTCTCTCGCGCGGCGGGAGCCGCGATGCGCTCGAGGCCTTCGTCGAGTTCCGCGGCCGCAAGCCGGACATCGCACCGCTCCTGGAGCTGCACGGCATCGCGGCGGAATCGCAGTGCGCATCGCCACCTGGAATGTAAACTCGCTCCGCGTGCGGCTGCCGCAGCTGCTCGAGTGGCT
>DATFUG010000391.1:0-3878 GCA_035261025.1 Steroidobacteraceae bacterium
CTCCGGCCGGGGGCGCCAATTTATCCTATATCGCCACGTGCCCTTCCATCACCTGTTCGTTGGATCCTTCGCTTCGAGTGCTTGCAGGATGGTATTTATTTTCTTTATCGTGCGCTCGACAGCCGGCGCGACAGCGCCGCCGCCGAGGAGCGCCATCGCCCGGGCCGCGGCCTTAAGAAGCGTGACGACGCGTGCCTGATCTTGCTCGCCGGAGATCGCCGCGTGGCACCCGGCTAGAGTAGTCTCGACCAACTGGAAGCCCATGTAACCGGTGGTGACATTCGTCGCCTTGCGCAGCGCGACGACATCCGCGTTCGCTTTGCGGATCGCCCTAAGAATAGTTGCGTGCGCTGCGGCCGGTACATCTGCCACAAAAGACCTTCGCTGTGGGTTTTGGCTCTGCCGGGCGGATGCTACACCCACTTCCCACATTGGGGTAATTGGGCACCGTGTCTAACAAGTACGGTGGAGAAAATAAACGGATGGTTAGCCAAAGTCCCTTGTCCGTTCCCGCTCACGAAAGCCTATAGAATCTGGCATTGACGACCACTAGCGCATCCGGACCGGACGCCCATAAATCAGGTGCGTGCACTGAAGTATTTTGACCGTCGACCGAAGCTTCTGACGGCTGTCTAACTTCCGGCCGATTGTGGTTCTCGATTACAAGCAGCGCGCCTCTCGCTGAGGGCCAGAATCGCAGGAAGTACCGGCCCAGTACATTAACTTGACCCTCCGCTTACTGAGAGAGTAGGGTCATTGGGCGCTGCCGAGGAGGCCTAAGATGAATACCCGTTTGACGCTTGCAGGTGCACTGGCATTCCTGTTTGCGAGCGCGGCCGCGAATGCTGCGGCTGAGCAGGGCCCACCCGTGAATTTCGCCGTTGCCAAGGGCAACGCCACGATCTTCTATCCGACGCGCGCGCTGCGTTACGGAGATCGCTTTGAGGTCAACGTCCATCACTTGAACCAGGACAACCGCTTGATGGTGGTGCCCTGTCGTCCGGATTGTGCGAAGCCGAACTTCGTGTTGGCCTATCCTTTGAGATTCGGCGTTCAGCATTTACGGATTCCGATCTCTGGACACTACTATTTCTGGCTGGAGCGCGATCAGATCGGAGGTCCGGGCGTTCGGTACCCCGATGGCTGGACGAGGCTCGCTCTGCCAGTGCTTGATTCCCAGGGAACGGCCGACCACTTTGTCGCGACTTTCGACCATGGCACGACGCTGTCTTTTCGGACACTGGATGCCTACCCCATTGCTGAGGTGGCGAATCTCACGCGTTGAGTCGGGCTGGTAGCGCCGGAGTGCCGGCCTTCACATCAGCTACAACTCCACGCCCGGTCCCACCTACACGCACGGGGGGGCGTTCAATCCAGTGGAACCGCCTGGTATCCGGGAGGTCAAAGCCAGAACGGGGTCAGAATCAAGTTATCGGGGCGGAACCAGGAGACGGACATGAGTCACCACCCTAGCCAAAGCTGTCGTCCTGTGCTCGGACTTGCCTTGAGTGGCGTTCTACTCGGCACCATCGCGTCCTTGCCTGCCCACGCCGTTAACCCCATCGGATTCTATGCCGGGGGCGCGATCGGTCAGGCCAACCTCGAGGCGAGCGTGCCCGCGTTCAGCACGACCACATTCAAAAAGAACCATTCCGCTTACCAGCTGATCGTCGGCGTCCGTCCCATCTCGCTGCTGGGTGCCGAGGTCTCCTACATCGATTTTGGGCACCCCTACGGCAGTATTACCACGGCCGCCATCAACTATGATCTGGACCTCAAAGGCACAGCCGCCTTCGGCGTTCTGTATCTGCCAGTGCCGGTGATCGATCTTTATCTTAAAGCCGGCGTGTCCAGTCTTCGTAGTCAATTTAACGGCATGGCCCTTATACCGGGTCCCTGTCCGATCAACCTGCCCAACTGCAATGTCGTGCATCAGAATCAGACCGATACGGGCTTCGCGGCGGGTGCCGGTGTGCAGGTGAAATTCGGCGCGCTCGCTGCGCGCGCCGAATACGAGCGCTTCACGGCCGCGGGCGCACACCCCGATATGATTTCCCTGGGCCTGATCTGGAAGTTCTAGCGCGCAGACCTGTACACCAGATACTTCATGACCCGGAGCGTACGGGATTGACCGCCCACGAGCGCCGTCCCGCGCTACCAGTGTCTCTTGTATCCCACAGGCTATTTCGCGCCCCTCCGCAAGGCCGAACCGACGCGAACTTTTGCAACAAACTTAGTGGACTGCGACGGCGCGGCCCGTCGTCCCGTCGCGACTAATATCGAAACGAATCTGCATAAAGCGCTGGAACTGACTGTTGATCGGTGGGAAGGTCCATTTCTTGGCCGCCTCGATGGCGAGGCGCTGGAAATATCGGCTGGGACCCATTCGATCCAAAGTGGCGGCGTACACCGAACCGTCCGGGTCGACGATGATTCGTACCCACACCTTGATGTGTCCGATGATGGTTCGACGGGCGCCCTGAGAAATGTCGGGCATCACTGCATGCAGTGCCGATGGGGAAGTGGCCAGGTCGCTGCGAGTCGGCCTCGGTAGCAACACCGTCGAGACGGGTTTCCGAGCATCTGCTGCCGTTGGTGCGGCGGCGCCTGAGGTCTGTGACAGTGAGCCTTCCGGTGCTGGAAGCGGAGCCGGGGCGCGATCCGATCCAAACATACGCAATCCGATCCAACCCAGCACGAAAATCACGACCGCTCCGAGCACCGGAGTAAGCCAGGCTCGCCGGTTCGGGGACTGCGCGGTGGACGGAGCGGGCCTCGCCCCTTCAGGAGCCGGCGGTGGGGCCGTAATCTGAGGTGTCGTCGGCTCGGGTGTGGGCGGCCTCAGCGGTACAATCGCCGCGGGCTGAATGTTCGTATCGGGCGCCGGATTCGCCGGTTGGCCGCGAGCCCAGGCGATGAGCTCCGTTACGCTCGGGCGGTCCTGCGGGTTGGGGTTCAAGCAACGGGCCACGACGTCTCGGAATGCCGGCGAGAAATCGGCGGGCAGCGTGACGGCTTCGCTGCGTTCGCCCCGACCCGAAGGCGGACGGCGAGTCAGCGCTTCGAACAGGCAGACGCCGAGCGCCCAGATATCCCCAGCAGTGGAGCTGCTTCCGTGCCGCGCTTCCGGAGGATCGTACACAGTGTGCGCCTTGGCGCTCATCGTGCCTTCAGTGACGCGACGAATCGTGTCGCTTGCGAGCTTCAGCTGATCTCCAACCACCAGAATGTTTTCCGGCTTCAACTGGCCGTGCACCTGGTTGTAGCCGTGCAAGAACGCAAGTGCGTCCAAGGTTGGCCCCAACATTTCTCGCGCCTCGTCATCGGTCAGCGCGCGCCGTTGCAACACCTGTGCAAGAGTCTGATCGGCGTACTCCATCACGACATACAGATAGGGCAGTCCGTCCAGCTGGCAGCCGCCCGACTGCAGCAATCCAAGCAGGTGCGGATGGGTGATGCGGCCAGCCCTTTTCCATCGCGGCAGCAGAGACTCCGCCAAGCCGCGATCGGTGGGAACGAGCTTGATTGCGACTTCAGAGGGGCCTGGCCCCGCAGACCTGGTCAGGAAGACGCCGCTGTGATCCGAATAGCCGAGACAGCGGCCCAGTGGGAACACGTCGTGAATGATGTGACCTTGCCACCGCGTCCAGACCTCGCTCATCAACTCACGTGGTTCCACGCTCATACGCCCCCCAAGTCGCAGTTGAGCATCACAGGAGGCGCAGTTTGCATCGGCGCTGACAGCCCCGGGCGTTGTCGCCTTCCCACGACACCGCACGCCACCATATGTCTGACCGTTTACCAGTCAGCGGTTGGTACTGACCTGCTGACATTCTTCGGCCCCTGGCTGACTCAGGAAGCAGCCTGAACCGGATGAC
>DATFUG010000392.1:0-2388 GCA_035261025.1 Steroidobacteraceae bacterium
CCTCATCACGCTCGGCGTGAGCCTGCCAGTATTGCTCGCCGCCGCGCAGGCGGCGCCCTGGCGGGACACGCCCGTCGCGCGCCTGGAGGCGCTGGCGCTGATCCAGACCCTCAACGGAGAGATTCTGGCCAGCCCCAGCGCCACCGTCACGCTGGAGCGCTGGTGCCGGACACACGAGCTGGCCGAGCCGGCGCAGCTGCTCGCCCGCCCGATCGCCGCGGGCACGGCGGACGCTGGCGCCGCGGTGCGGGAACATCTGCAGGTGAGTGCCGGGGAGCCGGTACGCCACCGCAGGGTGGAACTGCGCTGTGGCGATCACCTGCTGGCCATCGCGGACAACTGGTACGTGCCTGCCCGCCTGACGCCCGCCATGAACCGGTTGCTCGAGACCACGCAGCTGCCGTTCGGAAAAGTGGTGCAGCCACTCTCACCCCAGCGCCAGACGCTCGCGGCGACCCTGTTGTGGTCGCCCCTGCCGGAGGGCTGGGAACGCTCGATGCGCGGCGCTCCACTGGGCGCCGCCGACGCCGGGCCCCTGAGTGTTCCCGCGGCGCTGTTTGCGCACCAGGCCATTGTTTTCTCGGGTCGGCATCAGCCGATCGCAGAGGTGTACGAGGTGTTCCAGCGCGACATCCTCGCTTTTCCGGAGCCGGTCCTGTCCGCTCCCCAGCCACAAGGTAAGTAGCAATCCATGATGAAGGTATTTTCCGGCGGCCTCGCCGCATCGCTGATCTGTCTGGCCTGTTATGCGCAGGGGGCGGCGGCGAATCTGAGTCCAGATGAGCTCAAAGCGCGTGAGATCTTCCAGCGCGTCATCTCCTTCAAGACCTCGGTAGGCCTGGGCCAGGTGCCCGCCATGGCCAACGACCTGGCCGGTGAATTTCGCGCCGCGGGATTTCCAGAGGCCGACATCCATGTCCTGCCGCTCGGAGAGACCGCTTCACTGGTGGTGCGCTACCGGGGCGACGGGAGCCGCGGCAAGCCGGTCCTGCTGATGGCGCACATGGACGTGGTGACGGCCAAGCGCGAGGACTGGCAGCGCGATCCGTTCACGCTCGTGGAGGAGAACGGTTACTTCTATGGGCGCGGCACCTATGACGTCAAGAACGGAGTCACCAGCCTGACCGCAGCGTTCCTGCGCCTGAAGGCGGAGGGCTTCGTGCCCACGCGCGACCTGATTATCATGTTCACAGGCGATGAGGAGACGACGGGCTATACCACGCAGGAGCTGGTGCACAACCACCGCGAGCTGATCGATGCCGATTTTGCGCTTAACAGCGACGCCGGCGGCGGTACCCTGGATGAAGCGACCGGCCGCCCGGTCTACTACGCCGTCGAGACCGCCGAGAAGACCTTCGCGGACTTCGAGCTGACCGTGCGCAATCCGGGCGGGCACAGCGCGCGCCCGCGTGCTGACAACGCCATCTACGAGCTGGCTGACGCCCTCGGGAAATTGCGGGCCTACCGGTTCCCGGTGATGTGGGACGAAACGACCCTGGGTTTTTTCCGTGGGACGGCCGCGCTCAAATCCGACGAGCTCGGCGCCGCATTGGCCCGCTTCAGCCGCAATCCGCACGATGAGAAGGCGGCGGCCGTGTTGTCGGCCAACCCGGCCTACGTTGGCATGATCCGCACCACCTGCGTGCCGACGCTGCTGCGCGGCGGGCACGCGGACAACGCCCTGCCGCAGTCGGCGACGGTTACCGTCAACTGCCGCATTTTCCCCGGCGTCGATCCCGCGGTGGTGCAGGCTACGCTGCAGGGCATCGTCGGCGCCAGGGTCGAAGTGGCCCCAATCGGGCCGCTGTCCTGGAGCGACGCCTCCCCGCTGCGCGAGGACGTGCTGTCGGCGATCACCCGCGCGGTACACGGACGCCACCCCGGCATCCCGGTCATCCCGAGCCAGGCCTCGGGAGCCAGTGACAGCGTGTTCACTCGCCCGCTGGGCATACCCTCCTACGGCGCCAGCGAGTCCTTCATCAAGGACAGCGACGACTTTTCCCACGGCCTGAACGAGCGCCTGCCGGTCCAGTCCTTCTACGATGGCCTGGATTACTGGCATGCGCTGCTCAGGGATCTGGCCGGTCCGGCCCACTGACCGGGCGACGATCTGACAGGGCGCGGACCCCCGGACCGCTGGTCCGCCGGTCCGGTCAGGCCAGCGCAAGCCGTTGACTTGGCACGCCCTGGTACCTAGAATCGCCGGCCTTTGCAGGCCCAGCCACAAGACCTGAGCCTCAAACAAGAAGATCTGCAGCGCCGGGCCGCCTGATGAGGGCGGCCCGATGCTTCTCATCAGTTATAAAAGTCTGATTTGATTGGAGTTTTATGGCCACTACCGGTCAGCTAATCCGCCAGCCGCGCCGCGTGCCGGCGGAGAAGACCAAG
>DATFUG010000393.1:0-13743 GCA_035261025.1 Steroidobacteraceae bacterium
GGGATCACGCTGGGTCAGATGACGATGTACCTGCTGCTGTTCCGGCAGGGCCAGGCGGCGGTGGCCGCGATGCTCGCGGCGATCGGCGGCATGTACGAGGACAACCTGTACCTCTCCACGCTTTACGAGTACCTGGATACCCCGGTGCCGGCACCCCGGGGCAGTGCGCGGCGCGGTCCCGCGCCGGCGGAGGGTATTCGCTTCGAGCGGGTGAGTTTTACTTATCCCGGGGCGCAGCAGCCCACGCTTAAGGACATCACGCTGCAGCTGCCGCCGGGCAGTTCGCTGGCGCTGGTCGGGGAGAACGGCTCGGGAAAGACCACGCTGATCAAGCTGCTGACGCGGCTGTACGTGCCCACGGCCGGGCGGATCCTGTTCGAAGGCACCGACATCCGCGACTGGGATGAGGTGGCGCTGCGCGAGCGCATCGGCGTGATCTTCCAGGATTTTGCGCACTACCAGATGCTCGTTGGTGAAAATGTCGGGGCGGGCGACGAGCCCCATTTCGAGGATGAGGGGCGCTGGCGCCGGGCGGCGGCGCTGGGCCGTGCGGCGGACTTCATCGACGAGCTGCCGCAGCGCTACCAGACCCAGCTCGGCAAGTGGTTTCGTGACGGCCGGGAGCTCTCGGGCGGCCAGTGGCAGAAGATCGCCCTGTCGCGTGCCTTCATGCGCACCGCGGCCGACGTGCTGGTGCTCGATGAACCCACCGCCGCGATGGATGCGCGCGCGGAAGCCGAAGTGTTCGAGCACTTCCGGCAACTGGCCCGCGACCGCATCACCATCCTGATCTCGCACCGCTTTTCCACGGTGCGCATGGCCGACCAGATCGCGGTCCTGGATCGTGGCCAGATCATCGAGCGAGGTACACACGCGGAACTGGTCGCCGCGGGCGGGCACTATGCGCAGCTCTTTGCCCTGCAGGCGCGGGGCTATCAGTAGGCGGCGCAAAGTTTAGGTACAATACCCGCCATGGAAGAAGTCGCGGACACCTTTGATTCAGCCTTCACCAAGGCCGTTGACCTCGGCAATCGCCTCGCCGGCAAGGACCAGGAGGCGGACCTGTGGGATATCGCGGACGGCCTGCTCGCCGGCGCCGTGCAGTACTGGCTCTATGCCCGCCAGCCCTGCGGCGATGCGCGCTGCGAGGACTGTCTGCCGATCAACACGGCGGAGGCGCGGCTGAGCGAGCTGAAGCGCCTGATCGGCCAGCTCGCCGCCGAGAGCGAGTACTATCACGCCCCCACGGACGTCAACGTCGGACGTGCCTGAAGCTCAGCTCGCGATGCGCTGGGCGGGAGCTGTGGCGGCGGCCGGAGCGGCGTGTGCGGCGCTCACTTCGGCCAGCGCGGCCTCGAGCTTTTCCAGCCCTTCGTTGAGCAACGCGTCGGATATCGTCAACGGCGCCAGAAAGCGGATCACGTTGCCGTAGATCCCGCAGGACAGGATCACCAGCCCGTGGCGGGCCGCGGCCTGCACCAGTGCACGCGTCAGGTCCGCTTCCGGTTGCGCGGGATCCTTGTTGCGGACCAGCTCCATGGCGACCATCGCGCCCAGCCCCCGGATCTCTCCGATCACCGGATAGCGCAGCTGCAGCGCGCGCAGCCTGCTCTGCAACAGCTCCCCGATGCGCAGCGAGCGCTCGAGCAATTTTTCACCCGCCATCACTTCGAGCACCGCCAGCGCGGCGGCACACCCCAGGGGCGAGCCGGCGTAGGTGCCGCCGAGGCCACCGGGCGGTGGCGCGTCCATGATCTGCGCCTTGCCGATCACCGCGGACAGCGGCACGCCGCTGGCGATGCTCTTGGCGACCGTCATGAGATCGGGTTCCACGCCGGCGTATTCGATCGCGAACATGCGACCGGTGCGCCCAAAGCCCGACTGGATTTCGTCAACGATGAGCACGATGCCATGCCGGTCGCACAGCTCGCGCAGGGCGCGCAGGAACTCCGGGGGTGCGATGTAGAAGCCGCCTTCCCCGAGCACCGGTTCGATGATGATGGCCGCGACCTGGGCCGGATCGACGTCCACCTTGAACAGCTGTTCGAGCGCGGCGAGCGAATCCTGGCTGCTGACGCCGTGATAGCTCAGCGGGTAAGGCACGTGATACACGGCGGGCAACAGTGAGCCAAAGCCGGACTTATAGGGCTGCACCTTGCCTGTCAGCGTCATGGCGGCGATGGAGCGCCCGTGAAAGGCGCCGCCAAAGGCAATCACGCCTGAGCGCTTGGTGTGATAACGGGCGATCTTCAGGGCATTTTCCACCGCCTCGGCACCGGTCGAGAACAGCATGGATTTCTTCGGAGTCGGGCCCGGCGCCAGCGCGTTGAGCTTCTCCGCCAGCTCGATGTAGTTCGCGTAGGGCGTGATCTGGAAACAGGCGTGCATCAGTTTCTCGAGCTGCGCGCCGATCGCCTTGACCACGGCGGGATGGCGGTGGCCGGTGTTGAGCACGGCGATGCCGCTGGCGAAGTCCACGTAGCGGCGGCCTTCCACGTCCCAGAGCTCCGCGTTGGTGGCGCGCTCGGCATAGATGGGCAGGGAATTGGCCACGCCGCGCGGTATGGCGGCGACGCGGCGCTGGTGGAGCTCTGAGTTGCTGGTCATGGTCGTCCTTGCGGGGGATATGGCCGATGGCGCATAAGGTTTGAATCAATTGTCCACGTATTTGCGTTTGCTGACTAGAGGTTGCGTCGCTAGAATCCGCGCCAATCTTTCTCCAGGCAGCAGGCAATTGCGCGACCCCATCACGGCCGAAGTGGTGATCATTGGTGCTGGTCCGGCCGGCCTTTTCCAGGTCTTCGAGCTCGGGCTCCTGGGGATCAAGGCGCACGTACTCGATTCGCTGGCGGCCGCCGGCGGGCAGTGCACCGAGCTGTATCCTGACAAGCCCATCTACGATATTCCTGCGCTGCCCGTGTGCGGCGCGCAGGAACTGGTGGATCGCCTGTTGCAGCAGATCAAGCCCTTTGGCGCCGAGATGCACCTGGGCGAGGAAACGGTGGAGCTCGGAAAGCAGGAGAACGGACGCTTTCGCCTGGTGACCGGCGCCGGCACGGTATTCGATGCCGGTGCCGTGATCATCGCCGGCGGCGTCGGCTCCTTTCAGCCGCGGCGGCTGCACGTCCCCGAGGCCGAAATTCATGAAGGCCGGCAGCTGCACTATAAGGTGGGCCGTGCGGCGGACTTTGTGGGGCGGAAGCTCGTGATCTTCGGCGGCGGTGACTCGGCGCTGGACTGGACCATCGAGCTCGCGCCCCTGGCCGCGTCGTTGACGCTGGTGCACCGGCGCGCCGAATTCCGCGGCGCGCCCGCCTCGGTGGCGCGCATGCGTGAGCTGGAGGCCGCAGGCCGGCTGCGATTTATCGAGGGCATGGCCCAGGCGCTGCACACCGAATCTGGCCGCCTGCTGGGCGTCGAGGTCAAGGCGGCCGATGGCAGCCTGCAGGCGCTGGAGGCCGAGCAGCTGCTGGTGTTCTTTGGCCTGGCGCCCAAGCTGGGACCGATTGCCGACTGGGGTCTCGAGCTCGAGAAGCGCGCGATCAAGGTCGACACCGAGAAATTCCAGACCAGCATTCCCGGCATATTCGCGATCGGCGACATCAACACCTATCCGGGCAAGAAGAAGCTGATCCTTTCGGCCTTTCATGAGGCGGCGCTCGCTTCCTTTGCCGTGCAGCACCACCTCTATCCGGCCAAGAAGCAGTTTTTGCAGTACACCACCACCAGCCCGATCATGCAGAAACGACTGGGCGTCGCCGGGAGCTAGCGGCCATGGACCAGAGGCTGGCCGAGCTGCTGCGGCTCCTGGAACTCGAACGCCTCGAGATCAATATTTTCCGGGGCGAGAGCCGCGACATCGGCAGTCCGCAGGTCTATGGCGGACAGGTGCTGGGCCAGGCCCTCAAGGCCGCCTACGGGACCGTGGACGCCGGCCGGGACGTGCACTCGCTGCACGCCTATTTTCTGCGGCGTGGCGATTTCAACGCTCCCATCATCTATTTCGTTGATCGCAGCCGCGATGGCCACGCCATCAGCAGCCGCCGCGTCACGGCCATCCAGCACGGCGAGCAGATCTTCAACCTGTCCGCGTCTTTCCAGGCGCCGGAGCCCGGCCTCGAGCACCAGCTGCCGATGCCGGAAGTGCCGCCGCCGGAAGGCTTGCCGGAAGCCCTCCCGCTGAGCGCGGCACAGCTCGAGCGGCTTTCCCCGCGCCTGCGCCAGTTCATCCAGAACCGCCCGATTGAATTTCGCACCGTGTCGCGCGCCGTGCCGGGTGGGCAGAGCGGGCCCCCGCGCCAGCAGCTGTGGATGCGCGCGGTCGACCGCCTGCCGGACGATGAGCAGCTGCACCGGTGCCTGCTGGCCTACGCCTCCGATTTCAACCTGCTGGGCACCGCGCTCGTCTCACACGAGCGCGCGCTGGCCGCCAGCAAGTTCCTGATCGCCAGTATCGATCACGTGATGTGGTTTCACCGCTCGGTACGGATCGATGACTGGCTGCTGTACGTGACCGACAGCCCCAGCGCCTCCGGAGCACGCGGCTTGACACGCGGCAGCCTCTACGCGCGCGATGGACGCCTCGTCGCGAGCACGGCGCAGGAGGGCCTGATCAGACAGCTTCCACCCCCCGACGAGCAAAGGAGTACGCCATGAACAGTGAGCAGACATCCCGGCGCGGATTCCTCGTGCGCAGTGCCGCGGTCGTGACCAGCATCGCGGTGGCCCCCAGGTTCGCCGCCGCAGCATCCGCAGCGCCGGCACCCGCAGCGCCCGCCGGCCCGGGCAGATCATCCACGGCCGCGGCCGGCACGCTGGCGGTCGGCGATCGTACGGTGAATCGCCTGGGGTTCGGCGCCATGCGCATCACTGGCGACGGCATCTGGGGCGAGCCGCGTGATCACGGCGAAGCGCTGGCCGTGCTGCGGCGCGCGATCGAGCTCGGTACGAACTTCATCGATACCGCCGACGCCTACGGGCCTTACGTCAGTGAGCTGTTGATCCGGGAGGCGCTGCATCCGTACCCAGCGGACCTGGTGATCGCGACCAAAGGCGGGCTGGTGCGACCCAGTATGCCGGAATGGGTGAGCGACGGGCGCCCGGCGCACCTGCGCGAGGCCTGCGAAGCCAGCCTGAAACGCCTGGACGTTGAGCAGATTACGCTCTACCAGTTCCACCGGCCGGACCCGCACGTGCCCTTTGAGGATTCCGTCGGCGAACTGGCGAAGCTGCAGCGCGAGGGCAAGATCCGGCATATCGGCCTGTCCAACGTCGACACGCGGCAGCTGGCGGCCGCGCGGGCGCTCGTCAAGGTGGTGTCGGTCCAGAACCGCTACAACGTGGCGGACCGTGATTCGGATGAAGTGCTGGCGGTCTGCGAGCGCGATGGCATCGCCTTCCTGCCCTGGGCGCCGCTCGCGGAGCGCGAACAGGGCGCCGCTTTGGACCCGAGGGTCGCGGCCCTTGCTGCGATCGCCAGCGAGCGCCGGATCGATATGGCGCAGGCCGCGCTCGCGTGGCTGCTGGCAAGATCGCCGGTGATGCTGCCGATCCCCGGCACTTCGCGCGTGGCGCATCTGGAGGACAATGTCGCGGCGGGCGCGATCCACCTGAGCGAGGAGGAGATGAAGCGCGTGGGCTAGAGGGCGGGATTCAGCCGGCCGACAGCACCTTGCCCGGATTCATGATCCCCGCCGGGTCCAGCGCGTGCTTGATCTCGCGCATCATCGCGAGCTCCGTGGGCGAGGCGTAGCGCTCCAGTTCGCCGACCTTGAGCCGGCCGATGCCGTGCTCGGCGCTGAAGCTCCCGCCGTGCGCGGCCACCAGATCGTGCAGCCATCGGCGTATGGCCGGCTCCCGCGCCGCGATTTCCGCGCTCGCGGTGCCCTTGAGGAAACTGATATTGAAATGCAGGTTGCCATCGCCGGCGTGCCCGTAGGCGATGAGCGTCCCCTCCGGGACCTGCTCGTGCACCCAGGCGGAGGCCTGTGCCACGAACTGCGCCAGCCGCGCGACCGGCACGGAGATATCGTGCTTCAGGCTGGGCCCGGCGCGGCGCTGCGCCTCCGGGACGCTTTCCCGCAGCCGCCACAGATTCGCACGGGCGCGTTCGCTGGGCGCGAACGCCGCGTCCAGCACCACGCCGGCCGCGCTCGCATTGCCCAGGGCCTGCTCGAGCAGCGCCTCGAGGGGCTCGGGGGCAAAGGAGCTCAACTCGCACAGGACATACCACTCGTGCGGCGCGCCCAGCGGATCGACGGTGCCCTCGAGGTGATGGAGCACCAGCTCGAGCGCAGCCCGCGGCAGCAGCTCGAAGGAATTGACCCGTTCCGCCGCCACGCCGCGCAGGCGCACGAGCAGTTCCACCGCGGCGGCCACGCCGGGCACGGCGGCAAAGGCCGTGGCCGTGCTGCGCCGCTCCGGCCAGAGCTTGAGCGTCGCGGCGGTGATGATGCCGAGCGTGCCCTCCGAGCCGATCAGCAACCCGCGCAGGTCGTAGCCGGTGTTGTCCTTGCGCAGCGAGCGCAGGCGCTGGAATATCCGGCCATCGGGCAGCACGGCTTCGATGCCGAGCGTCAGATCGCGCGCCATGCCGAAGCGCAGCACGTTCAGACCCCCGGCGTTGGTGGCGAGATTCCCGCCGATCTGGCAGCTGCCCGAGGAGCCCAGCTCCAGCGGGAAGAATCGTGCGGACGCCGCCGCCGCCTGCTGGACGGCGGCGAGCAGGCAGCCGGCCTCGACCGTCATCGAGAAGTCGGCGGGGTTGATGTCGCGGATCCGGTTGAGCCGCTGCAGGCCGATCACGAGCTGCCGGCCCGACTCATCGGGCGTGGCGCCGCCGCAGTAACCGGTGTTGCCGCCCTGCGGCACCACACCGACCCGCCGCACATTGCACCAGGCGAGGAGCTTCGATATTTCCGCGACGCTGCGCGGCAGCGCGACGGCCAGTGCGCGGCCCTCGAACTGGCGGCGATGGTCGATGAGGAAGGGCGCGGTTTCGGCCCCCGCCTCGAGCAGCGAGCCGGGCTCGGCCACCGCACGCAGCGCATCGCGCAGTCCCGCCACCTCGGCGCTGGCGTTCATCCAGTGCGGGTGGTTCAGGCGGCCGCGATGACGGCGCGCCGGCAGCCCGGCTTGGTCAGCAACATCTGCACGTCGCCCAGCTGGCGCTCGGCAAATCCACCCTCGCAGCTGCACAGGTAGAATTCCCACAGGCGGATGAAGGGCTCGGAATAGCCGAGCTTGCGTACCGCACCGAGGTGCTCGAAGAAATTCCGGCGCCACAGCGCCAGCGTCCGCGCATAGTGCGGACCAATGTCTTCGAGATGAAACAGCTTCAGGTCCGTGACCCTGCGGAGCGAATCGGCAATCGCACTGACCGAGGGGATGAAGCTGCCCGGAAAGACGTAGCGCTGGATGAAATTGACGGAGCGCAGCGCGGTGCGGTAGTCCTGGTCGCGGATGGTGATCGCCTGCAGCAGCATCGCTCCGCTCCGCTCGAGGAGCGCGGCGCACTTGGCCAGGTAGGTATCGAGATACGAGGCTCCGACCGCCTCGATCATTTCGATCGACACGAGCTTGTGGTACTTGCCGCGCAGTTCGCGGTAGTCCTCCAGCAGCAGCGTGACGCGATCCGTCAGGCCGTGACGCGCAATGTCCTCGCGCGCATAGTCGTACTGCTGGCGCGAAATCGTGGTCGTGGTGACGTGGCAACCGTATTTGCGCGCCGCGTGGATCGCCAGCCCGCCCCACCCGGTGCCGATTTCCAGCAGCTGGTCCCCGGGCTGCAGCGCCAGCTTCCGGCAGGCGAGGTCGAACTTGGCGCGCGAGGCTTCCTCCAGGGTGGTCGACTCGTCGGCAAAGATGCCGCAGGAATACGCCATCGTTTCATCGAGCATCAGCCGGTAGAAGTCGTTGCCCAGATCGTAGTGCGCGACGATGTTGCGGGCGCTCCCGTCCTTGCTGTTGCGGTGCAGCCAGTGGAACAGGCGCAGCAGCGGGCGGCTCAAGGTTGTCCAGCGCCGATCGAGCTGGTCCATGACCTCACGGTTGGCATACATGATGCGCGCGAGTCCGGTCAGGTCGCTGCAGCGCCACAGGCCGCGGATATAGGCCGTGCCGGCACCCACCGTGCCGCCAAAGACCGCGTCCGCATAGAAGCGCGGGTGCAGCACCTCGACGGTCACCGACAGCGGGCAGCGCTCGCTGCGCGCACCGCAGAGCTGTTCCGTATCGCCATCGACGATCCGGACCTCGCCGTGAATCAGGCGCGCGAAACGCGACAGCAGGAGCTTGCGGCCCAGCGCCGCCACGGGCCCGGGCCGCGTGTCTTCAGGAATTTCCAGGTCGACCGGGACTATGCTCGGTTTCACTGCCTGCACCCCCTGCCATGACTCCGTCTGTGATGATCCGCCGCCATCGAGGGCGGCTCCGGCCCTGGTGGTTCAGCCGCGAGCGCGCAGGCGGCGGCTCGGATTTTCGCGTACCGCAACCGGGATGGCCTTGAGGTCCCAGATGATGCCGCACCAGCTCAACAGCTTCAGCACGTAGAAGGTCATGTCGTATTCCCACCAATAAAACCCCTGTCTCACAGAGTTGGGATAGTAGTGGTGATTGTTGTGCCAGCCCTCGCCCAGGGTGAGGATCGCCAGCAGCCAGTTGTTGCGGCTCGTATCGCCGGTGCGGTAGCGCTGGCCGCCGAAGACATGTGACAGAGAATTGATGGTGTAGGTGGCGTGCCAGCAGAACACCGTCGAGATCACAAAGCCCCAGACCAGCATCTGCCAGCCCGTGGTGCCGAGCTGAGGCGCCACGTTATGCAGGATTACGCCCAGCAGGAACATGCCGACGCCGAGGAACACCGGCACGAAGATATCGAAGCGGTCGAGCCAGCGCAGTTCCGGGAACTTCATCAGGTCGCGCACCAGCTGGAAGTCGGGTGCAAAGCCCTTGATCGTCAGGAACCAGCCCATGTGGGAGCGCCAGAAGCCGTGCTGGCTGGGCGAGTGAATGTCGGATTCGCGGTCCGAGTTCGCATGGTGATGCCGGTGATGCGCGGCCCACCAGACCGGGCCGCGCTGCACGGCCGAGGCGCCCAGCAATCCGAACACAAACTGCCCGACCCGCGAGGTCTTGAAGGTGCGGTGCGAAAAATAGCGGTGGTAGAAGCCGGTGATGGCAAACATGCGCAGCAGGTAGGCGATGATCGCCACCACGACCGCCACCGGGCTGACCCCCGTCCAGATGGCCGCGAGGCAGGCGAGGTGCATCAGCACGAAGGGCAGGCTCCGCGCCCAGTCGATACGGTCCGGGAGCTGCGCACGGGCAGCCACCAGGCGATCCTTGCTGCCGTCGAAAAAGCGCAGGAGCGCGGACCAGATAAACGAGGTGAGTCGGAACGAGCGCTGTTCGGCAGAGGCGGTCATGGGTTTCCTGCGGCCGCTTCCGCGACGCGCGTGCTGTCAAGTGATGGGCGACTGTACTGAAGAGCCCCCGCCCTTGCAATCGATCATTGCGAATTCAACGACTTATCGACGATTTTCAGACCTGCGAGCGCAGAGCTGCGATGCGTTCCTCAATGGGGGGGTGGCTCATGAACAGCTTCTGGAGCCCCATTCCGCCTCCGCCACCGATCCCGAACGCCGCCAGCTGCGCGGGCAGGGCCGGGCCGTGACTGGCCTTGAGTCTTTCCAGGGCCCCAATCATGTTGTTTCGTCCCGCCAGGCGCGCACCCCCGGCGTCCGCGCGGAACTCCCGCCGGCGCGAGAACCACATCACGATGACGCTGGCGAGGATTCCCAGCACCAGCTGCGCGGCCATCACGGTGACGAAATAGCCGATGCCCCCACGGCCCTCGCGATTGCCCGATAGAGCCCGGTCGACAATGCTGCCAATCACGCGCGCCAGGAAAATGACAAAGGTGTTCACGACGCCCTGGATCAGCGTGAGGGTCACCATGTCGCCATTGGCCACGTGGGTGATTTCATGGCCGAGCACGGCCTCCACTTCACTGCGGCCCATGGTCTGGAGCAGTCCGGTGCTCACCGCCACCAGGGCGGCATCGCGCCGCGCGCCGGTGGCGAAGGCATTGGGTTGCGGGGAATCGAAGACGCCGACTTCCGGCACGCCGATGCCCGCCTGACTGGCCAGCGCGCGTACGCTGTTGACGAGCCACTGTTCGTTCGCGTTCGCCGGCTGCGTGATGACCCGCACGCCCATGGCGCGCTTGGCCATCCACTTGGACATGGCCAGCGAGATCAGTGCGCCGCCAAATCCGAACAGGGTGGCCATGACCAGCAGGCCGCTGTAGCTGCTGCCGTTGAGCGCCAGCCAGCGATCGAGCCCTGTCAGGCGGGCCACGACCGACAGCACCAGGATCACAGCCAGGTTGGTGGCCAGGAACAGCAGGATTCTCTTCATGGGGATCGATCGCCTCTGGGGCACTTGGGGCTGGGCATCACCGCTTAGATGATAGCAACGGAGCGGAGTTCAAGGGCTGTTTGCAAGAATCCCTTAGAAAACAGCGCTGAGTGCCTCGCCTAAGCCACGCTAGAGCACCGTGCCCAACGCGTGGCCCAGGCCGAAAGTGCAGGCGGCCGCGGCGGCGCCAATCAGCAGCATGCGCACGCCGCCCCGCCAGGCGCTGCGGCCACTGAAGAGGCTGAGGGCCATGCCTACGCCGAACAGGGCAATTCCGGTCAATCCGGCGGACCAGGCAAGGGCGTCGCGGCCGGCGGCGTTGAACAGGTAGGGGAGCAGGGGCAGCAGGGCGCCGGAGCCGAAGGCGCAGAAAGAGAAAATCGCCGCGGCCCAGGGCGAGGCGAGCTCGTCGGGATTGAGCCCCAGCTCTTCCCGCGCCAGTGTGTTGAGGGCGTGCTGCGGATTCGCCATCAGGCGCGTTGCAATCGCGCGGGCCTGCTCGAGTTCCAGACCGCGCGCCTGGTAGATCAGCGCCAGCTCTTCGGCTTCTTCGGCCGGGTATTCCGCGAGCTCGTCGCGCTCCAGGCCAATCTGGTATTCGTACATCTCGCGCTGTGAGCGCACCGACACGTACTCGCCCGCGGACATTGAGAGCGAGCCGGCAAGGAGACCGGCCAGCCCGCTGGTCAGGATGACCGATCCGCTGGCGCCAGCGCCCGCCACGCCCAGGATCAGGCTGACATTCGAGACCAGCCCATCGTTCACGCCAAAAACCGCCGCACGCAGGTTGTTGCCGCCGGTCACGCTGCGGTGCCGCTGGCCCACATCCTGCACCGTCACCGGCATCAGGTGGCCGGCGACGGCGGGCGCGGCGCCGTAGGCCGATAGCCCGCGCAGCTTCATCGCGGCCAGCATCGGCTTGAGGGCGCGTGGACCCAGACGGCGCACCAGCCAGGCAACCAGGCGCGAGCGCAACTGCGGTCGGAATTCGCCGGGATTCGCGGCCTTCGCCCAGTGCTCCGCCTGCTCTTCCGCCGCATCGGCGAGTGCGCGGAACAGCTGCTGCAGGCGTGGATCGGATTCGGCGTCCGCGACCACCCGGTACAGCCAGGCCGATTCACGCTCGTGGTACCAGCTGTCGAAAGGGTTGCTCATGCGCGCAGGCTAGCAAACATCGACGCCGGATGCCCGCCGTCCCGGCCTCCATGAACCCGAGGTGCACTGCGGTGCCGGCACCGCTCAATAGTTGCCGTCCGTCTCCTCGTCGAGATCGTCTTCATCCTCGTCTTCGTCATCGTCCCAGTCGTCGTCCTCGGCGGCGTCCTCTTCTTCTTCGTCTTCCGCCTTGCCGATTTCCTCGCCCGACCAGCCTTCCGGCTGCTCGATCTTGTCGAGGTCGAATTCGGCCCAGGTGTCGAGGTCGATTTCCTCGATGTCGCCATCGAGGTATTCGATTTCGATCAACTCGGCGTCCGCGTCCACGGACAGCACGCGGAAGCTGTCGTTCTCATCTATGTTTTCGTACCACTGGCCCACCACGGGCTCGAATTCTCTGGCCACCGGTCTGATCCTCGCCAATGCTGCTGCCGCGCGGCGCGCGGCCCGGCCCCGATATTAGGGCCCGCGCTGCGCTTAAGGCAACGCCGCGCCTCGGTAGGTACACTGGAGTCCAGAGCACCCTTATTAACTGTACCCACGATCAGCCATGAGTCCTGTCAAATCCGCGAGCAACGGAGCGCACTCGCCCCTGATGAGCGCGCGCCGCGTTGTGATCAAGGTCGGCTCGGCGCTGCTGGTCGATGCCCGCACTGGCCACCTCAAGCGGGCCTGGCTCGAAGCCCTCATCGAGGACCTGCTGCGGCTGCGCCAGCGCGGCCAACAGCTGATTCTCGTGTCCTCCGGCGCTATCGCGCTGGGGCGGCGCCGCCTCGGCCTGGCGGCTGGGGCGCTGCGGCTCGAGGAGAGCCAGGCCGCCGCAGCCGTCGGGCAGATTCGTCTTGCCCACGCCTACAAGGAGCTGCTCGAGGCGCATGAGGTCACGGTCGCGCAGGTGCTGCTGACGCTCGAGGACAGCGAGCAGCGCCGACGCTACCTGAACGCCCGCGCCACGCTCGAATCCCTGCTGGCGCTCGGTGCCCTGCCCGTGATCAATGAGAACGATACGGTCGCCACGGCCGAGATCCGCTACGGGGACAATGACCGGCTGGCGGCCCGGGTCGCGCAGATGACGAGCGCCGATTGCCTGGTCCTGTTGTCCGACATCGATGGGCTGTACACCGCGGATCCCAATCGCGCGGAGGATGCGCGGTTTGTCGAGCGTGTGACGCACATTACGCCGGAAATCGAAGCCATGGCCACGGGCTCGGCCTCCGGAGTCGGTTCGGGCGGGATGGCCACCAAGATCGCCGCGGCGCGCATCGCGGTCGCCGCCGGATGCCACATGTGCATCGCCGCCGGCGAGCCGCGGCACCCGCTCAAGCGCATCGAAGCGGGCGCGCGCTGCACCTGGTTCCTGCCGGCTTCGACGCCCGTCGCCGCCCGCAAGCAATGGATTGCCGGCACGCTGCGTCCGGCCGGTGCCGTGCGCATCGATGATGGGGCCTTGCGCGCGCTCGGCGCCGGCAAGAGCCTGCTGCCGGCAGGCGTCACCGGGGCCCTGGGGCATTTCGAACGAGGGGACACGGTCAGCGTCGTGAGCGCCGGGGGCCTCGAGGTGGCGCGCGGCATCACCGCCTACTCGCATGCCGACACCGCCCGGATCATGGGCCGGCGCAGCTCTGACATCGAACAGCTGCTGGGATTTCGCGGCCGGGTGGAGCTGATTCATCGCGATGATCTCGTGATACTCGCCGGCCAGGGGCCAGCGCCGGCGGAGAGTGAAACGGAGAGCGCTCGATGAGCACGGTGCAGGCCCTGATGCGCCGGATCGGCCAGGCGGCGGTGGCGGCTGCCGCGCCCCTGGCGTTCGCGGATACGGCGGCCAAGGATCGCGCGCTGCTGGGGGCGGCGGCCGCGTTGCGCGCCCATGGCGCGGCGATCCTGGAAGCCAACGCACAGGACTTGCGTGAGGCGCGCGCGAGCGGACTCGACGCCGCACTCCTCGAACGGCTGGAACTGGATGCCGGGCGGGTGGAGGCCATGGCGCGCGGTCTGGAAGAGATTGCGCAGCTCGCGGATCCCGTGGGCTCCATCAGTTCGGAGTGGACGCGCCCGAATGGCCTGCGCATCCAGCGGGTGCGCGTGCCGCTGGGAGTCATCGGCATCATCTACGAGAGCCGGCCCAACGTCACCGCCGACGCCGGCGCCCTGTGCCTGAAGGCGGGC
>DATFUG010000394.1:0-2615 GCA_035261025.1 Steroidobacteraceae bacterium
GTGCGCGGCGCGACCTTGTAGGCCGCGCCGTTGGCGCAATCGACGACGATCTTGAGCCCGGCCAGGTCGACGCCGGGCGGCAGGGTGCTGCGGCAAAACTCCTGGTACAGGTTGCGCGAAGCGTCCACCCGGCGTGCCCGCCCGAGCTCCGCGGAGGCACGGGTCAGCGGCTCCCCGGCGAGTTCCGTCTCAATCTGCTCCTCGAGCTCATCCGAGAGTTTGCCGCCGTTGCTGTCGAAAAACTTGATCCCGTTGTCCTCGAACAGGTTGTGGGAGGCGCTGATCACCACACCGAGATTGCAGCCGAGGCGGTGGGTCATGTAAGCAATGCCTGGCGTCGGCAGTGGACCCATCATCAATACGTTCACGCCCGCCGCCACGAACCCGGCTTCCAGGGCCGACTCGAACATATAACCCGACAGCCGGGTGTCCTTCCCGATCAGCACGCTGCCACCCCGAGGGGCCAGCACGCGCGCTGCAGCGCTCGCCAGGCGCAGCGCGAAGTCCACCGTCATGGGGTGCTCGCCGACGCGCCCGCGGATGCCATCCGTGCCGAAGTAAACCCTTGCCAAGTTGTGGTCCTTCAGTTTCTCAGCGCCGCGGCCACGCGCACGGCATCGACGGTCTCGGCCACATCGTGCGCCCGCACGATCCGCGCGCCGTTGAGCACCGCCACGGTGGCCAGTGCCAGGCTTCCGGCCAGGCGTTCGCCGCCGTCCCTGCCCGTCAGTGTCTTGAGCCAGGACTTGCGTGACAGCCCCACGAGCAACGGCCGCCCGAGATCGAGCAGGCTACCGAGCCCGCGCAGCAGTTCCAGATTATGAACCGGAAGCTTGCCAAAGCCGAACCCGGGATCCAGGCACAGTCGTTCCGGCTCCACACCGGCGGCCACGCAGCTGGCCAGACGCGCGGCCAGCAAGGCGCGCACCTCGCCGACGACGTCCGCAAAATGCACCGCCAGCTGCATGGTCGCGGGCTCGCCGCGCATGTGCATCAGGCAGGCCGCGGCGCCGCTCCGGGCCACGGCCTGCAGGGCTCCGGGTTGCTGCAGGGCGCGCACATCGTTGACCATGCCCGCGCCCTCCGCCACGGCCTGCTCGATGACCTCGGGGCGGCTGGTGTCCACCGAGACCAGCGTCCGGGTGGAGGCGGCAAGGGCCCGCACCACGGGAATGACACGCCGGAGCTCTTCTTCCACGGGAACCGGCGCCGCGCCGGGGCGCGTGGATTCACCGCCGATGTCAATAATCGCGGCACCGGCCGCGATCATGCGCTGCGCATGCTCGAGGGCGACGCCAGGCTCGAGGAACCGGCCGCCGTCGGAGAATGAATCGGGCGTGATATTGAGCACGCCCATGACGACCGGCGTTGCCAGATCGAGCTCGCCGCGCGCGTGCCGCAGGACATCGCGGCCCGGGATGGGACCGTTCTTCAGTGCTGGCCCGCCGGGTTCCCGATCGGTGCCTGGGGTCGATCGGCGGTCTCGGCCGGTACCGGCTTGCCACCGTTCCCACCGCCCCCGGCGTCATCCCAGCCCTCGGGGGGCTTGGGCTCGCGGCCGGCCATGATGTCCTTGATCTGCCCCTCATCGATGGTTTCGTACTTGATCAGTGCACCCGCCATCGCATGCAGCTTGTCCAGGTTCGTCTGCAGGATCTCGCGCGCGTGACCGTAGTTGGTGTCGATGACGCGGCGCACTTCTTCCTCGATCTCGTGGGCGGTCTTCTCCGACACCTTCTTGTGCTGCGTCACGCTGCGGCCGAGGAACACTTCGCCCTCGTCCTCGGCATAGGTCAGCGGCCCCAGCCGATCGGAAAGGCCCCACTTGGTCACCATGTTGCGCGCCAGTTCCGTGGCCCGCTCGATGTCATTCGACGCCCCGGTCGTGACGCCGTCGGCGCCGAATATCAGTTCCTCGGCAACGCGGCCGCCGAACATCGAGGCGATGCGGCTCTCCAGCTGGCGCCGGTTGGTGCTGTAACGGTCGCCTTCCGGCAGATACCAGGTCAGGCCCAGCGCCCGGCCGCGCGGGATGATCGTGACCTTGTAGACCGGGTCATGTTCCGGAACGATCCAGCCTACGATCGCGTGGCCGGCCTCGTGGTACGCCGTCATTTTCTTCTCGTGATCCGACATCACCAGAGAGCGCCGTTCCGCACCCATGTAGATCTTGTCCTTGGCACGCTCGAATTCCACCATCGACACGACCTTGCGGTTGGATCGCGCCGCGAACAGCGCGGCCTCGTTCGCCAGGTTGGCCAGATCGGCACCGGAAAACCCCGGTGTGCCGCGTGCAATCAGCGAGGGCTTGACGTCGTCCGCCAACGGGAGCTTGCGCATGTGGACGCGCAGGATCTGCTCGCGACCGCGCACATCGGGGAGCGGTACGATCACCTGGCGATCGAACCGGCCTGGGCGCAGCAGCGCCGGGTCCAGCACATCCGGACGGTTGGTGGCAGCAATCACGATGATGCCTTCATTGCCCTCGAAGCCGTCCATCTCCACCAGCAGCTGGTTGAGCGTCTGTTCGCGCTCGTCATGCCCACCGCCCAGGCCCGCCCCACGATGGCGGCCCACGGCGTCAATCTCATCGATGAATATGATGCAGGGGGCGT
>DATFUG010000395.1:0-4180 GCA_035261025.1 Steroidobacteraceae bacterium
GCCCAACATCATCCTGGACGACGCCGATCTCTCCACGGCGATCCCGATGGCCATCAACGCCTGCTACCTGAATAACGGGCAGGCCTGCATTGCGGCCTCGCGGCTGATCGTGCCGGAAGACCGCCTCGACGAAGTGAAGCGGTTGGCCAAGGCGGCCGTCGAAAAAATCAAACTGGGCGATCCGAGGGACAAGGACGTCACCCTCGGCCCATTAGCCAGCACAAAGCAGTACAAGCGCGTGCAGGAGTACATTAAGTCGGGGATCGAGGAGGGTGCGGAGCTCGTCATCGGCGGGGAAGGTCATCCCCAGGGACTTGAGAGTGGGAATTTCATCAAGCCCACCGTGTTTGCCAACGTCACCAGCGAGATGCGTATCGCGAAGGAAGAAATATTCGGACCTGTCCTGTCGATACTGACGTACAAGACGGAAGCCGAGGCCATTGATATCGCCAATGACAGCGAATTCGGCCTCATCGCCTACGTAAGCTCGGCGGACCCAGAAAGGGCCGCCCGAGTGGCGCGCAAACTTGCCGCCGGCCGCGTCCTGATCAACACATTGAGTCACGATCCGTTTGCTCCCTTCGGTGGGTTCAAACAATCGGGGATCGGCCGGGAAGGCGGGATCTTCGGGCTGCAGGAATACCTGGAACCCAAAGCGATCATCGGCTAACCCGAGGAATGTCCTGACAGCGCGATTGCTTCCAGACGAAATGCCGGCGAGAGAAGAAATGACCGTCCACGTGCAAGACCGTTTCAAAGTCGCGAACGCCTTTTGGATAGGGCTCGCCAAGATCGGACTTACGCCTGCAGCGATTCTGAGCCAAGCTCGGTTGCCACTGACTGTCTGCGACGGCAAGAAAAACCTCGTCACAACGGCGCAGTTCTTCGCACTCTGGCGTGCCGTGAGTGAGCTCTCCGCTGATCCGGCCGCGGGCCTAAAAATCGCCATCCAGATCGACGTTGGCGATCGGCCACCGTCAACTATGGCGGCATTTTACGCCCGCGACTACCGGGATGCCCTCACCCGCCTTGCTCGCTTCAAGCAACTGTGTTCGCCCGAGGAACTTCAGATCAAGGTGAGCAAGGACGAGTGCGTGATCGAGCCTGCGTGGCTCCACGCGCAGGAAGAAACGCCGCCTTTGTTGACAGACGCCGCCTTCGTCTCGTTCGTTGAACTTGGTCGCCGGGGCACGGGGCATCTGGTCAGGGCGAAAAGGGTCGAGCTGAAGCGCAGCGCGGAGGCGACCGGTTTCCACGAAGCCTATTTCAAGGGCCCGATCACCTTCGGAGCGCGACGGAATGCGCTCGTCTTGCACGCGACCGATCTCGATCGGCCGTTCCTTACCTACAACGCCGAGTTGCTTGACATGTTGAATCCGCAGCTCGAGCGCGCGCTTGAAGAGCGCCGTGCGCAAAGTTCGATCAGTGAGCAGGTAAAATGGATTCTCAAACGCCTGCTCGCGGGAAGCCGGCCGGAGATAGCGGCCGTCGCGCGCGAGCTAGGGTTGAGCGATCGGACTTTGCAGCGGCGAATCATCGATGACGGCGCAACTTTCCGGCGGTTGCTTCTGGAGGCGCGCCAGGAGCTGGCGCGCGAGTACCTCAACCGGCCGGAGATAGAAGTCACGGAAGTGGCATTTCTGCTCGGCTACGAGGACTCGAATTCTTTCTATCGAGCTTTCCGATCGTGGGAGGGGACGACACCCTCCCAGTTGAGGGCAGCGCTTCGACGATCTGAAACCAGGCAATAAGTGCAAGAGAATAGGCAGGAATTTATGAACAAAGTATGGTTAGTCACCGGCAGCGCGAGCGGTTTGGGCCGAAACATAGCGGAGGCCGTACTCGAATCCGGCGATCGACTCGTCGCCACAGCACGCGACACGAAGCGACTTGATGACTTGGTAAAAAGATACGGCGACCGCGTTCGCGCGGTCACACTTGACGTGACGGAAGAAGGCGCCGCTCAGGCGGCCGTGCAGACAGCGGTCACCGCATTTGGACGTCTCGACGTTGTCGTGAATAACGCCGGGTACGGCGATATCGCGCCGTTCGAGCAGTTGAGCGCGGAGAGGTTCAAGGCGGTGATGGATACCAACTTCTATGGTGTGGTCAACGTCACCCGCGCGGCCGTACCGTTCATGCGTGAGCAAAGGAGCGGCTGCATCCTCCAGATATCATCGGTCGGCGGCCGCCTGACTCGGCCCGGCAGCACGCCGTACCATGCAGCGAAGTGGGCTGTCGGAGGATTCACGGAATCTCTTGCCCAGGAGCTGTCTCCGTTCGGCGTGAAGGTGTGCGCCCTTGAACCCGGTGGCATGCGGACGAATTGGGGCGCCCGCGCTAATCAGGACACGCCGGAACTGCTCCCGGACTATGAACCTTCCGTCGGCGCCGTTGCCAAGGCCTTGAAATCGTATTGGGGGGAAGAGATCAGTGATCCCGCCAAGGTAGCTCAGGTTGTGCTTTATCTGGCGTCCAGTGACCGTCTTCCGGCGCACCTCCTGATCGGTAGCGACGCGGTTCGCTTTGCCGCCGAAGCCGAGATAACGCGGGCAGCCGAGGGCGCACAGTGGCGGGACGTGAGCCTTGCGACAGACCTGGCGTCTGCCACGGCATTACCGGCCATGCGCTTCTGAGCGGTGCTGCCTCGCCACGGCGAGTGCAAACGGAGTGATGATTTCGCCAGCGCCTCGGAGCCGCGGCTGACGGCCTCCGTAACGGCGATCGGACGCCTTGGGTCAATCATGGCTACGTCGTCACGATAAAGTTTCTTCGTCAACTAAGTAGTTGCCAGCGACTAGCGCGGCCAGCAACAGCTGGCGACGACAGACCTCAGTCAACCGAGTGACCATACCCGGCCGATTCTTCCCTCGCCGTACGTCTTGCGCGGCCAACCCGTCGTGACGGGAATTCTCCCGCTGCGCTTATAAGCGCAGCGTGGTCGAGGACGGTAAATCCTTCTCGCACTTGAGCTTCTTGACCCGAAGCGCGATGCCGACTGCGAGTCCGGCGCTTACCCTGCGCTTACCGCACTTCGTGACCGCAACAATCGCGCCGCCAAGTCTTTGAATTGATCGGTGGCTAGGGTGGCCACCGAACTTTCCCTGTATCGTATTGATTAACATGATGTTTCTGGCGCGCTGCCGCTGCCAGTGCCCCCACGGATGCCCCACCCAAATCTGGCATTAGCCGGATGATTTCGGACGTTCTTGTCGAAACCGTGTGACTACTTTCAACATTGCTCACACGGCTCACTTGGACGCCTGTCCCCAAGGTACGGAAGCTCTAGTAATTGGTGCTCGGATATCTGGACCAACAGGCGCTCTTTGAAAAGAATGGGTCTATGCTAATTGGACACTGGCAGCGCTTGCCCACCGCACCCGAGTCTGTTCAATGCACGGTTGTGGCAGACGCGGTCTGGGTTTGGCACTTTCGCCGTCGCATTGGGTGGCGCGTAATATCATGCCTCGCAAATCACCGATGTAGAGACGCCATGAAGCAACCCAACATTGGCGCGGACTGCGTGTCATCTCGCAACGTGCTTGTCGTCATTGCGAAGGGGTTAGTCCGTAGCGCAGCACTCCTCGTGATTGCGTGTACTACCTCCGGCCAACACGCCGGACAAGCAGCCGCCGCCGAGGCGTCTCATCACGCGCGCGAAGCGACGCCAAGCAACGCCCAGGCGACGCAACAGCATTTCCTCGACATGTTTGCCCGTTCCTATTTTCCGGGGCGCACCGGCCAGCTCCTGGTCGTGCCGCGTGAAGGCGATTTCATCACGCGGCCCGACCCGGACGTTCCTTACATGCACGGCTCGCCCTGGTCGTATGACATCGCGATCCCCGTGATGTTCATAGGCCCAGCGGTCAAGGCCGGAACGTATTCCATGCCGGCCACGCAGCAGGATGTGGCACCAACACTTGCGGCTGCGTTTGGCGTGCGTATGCCGCCAACCTCGACTGGCCGCGTATTGCCCGTCCTCAAGACGGGTATGGTTCCGCCACGGGTTGTCGTGTTGATCGTTCTCGATGGCATGCGTCGCGACTATTTTGATCGGTACGCCACGCTCATGCCGACACTCACGGCACTGCGGCAGCGCGGGGCCTGGTTCACGCAGGCGCAGCTCAATATTCTTCCGTCGAATACGGCGGTCGGGCACTCGACCATTGCCACCGGAACC
>DATFUG010000396.1:0-3698 GCA_035261025.1 Steroidobacteraceae bacterium
GGGTACGGGCATTCCTGCGAGGAGATCGCCAAGATTATGGATTGCCCGGCCAACACCGTTAAGACACGCCTGTTCCACGCTCGCGCCAAGCTGCGCGCGCTGCTGCCCCAACTCGCCGGCCTGGAGCCCTGAGCCATGAACGAACACGCCCGCGCCGTGGAAATGCTCACCTGGAGGGTCAACGGGCGCCTCGGGGGCCCGGAGGCCGACTGGCTCGAAGCCCACCTGGAAGGGTGCAGCGAGTGCCGGCGCGAGCTGGCTGCTCAGCAGGCCATTCGGGACGCCATCGCCCGCGAGCCCACGGTCGAATTCGCGCCGCAGGCCTCCTTTAACCGCCTGTGGGCGCGCATCGAACAGGACGGCCGCGAGGCCCTGCCACCGGCGACGGCCGCCACAGGCGTGGTCACGCGCGGGCGCCGCCGGGGCTGGGCAGCAGGCCGCTGGACGCGTGCGGCGCTGGCCGGGCAGGCCGTGCTCATTGCACTGCTCGGGGGCGCGCTCTGGCGCGGCTCGGCGGACAATCGGGCCCCGAACTACCGCACGGTGACGGATGAGGCGCCCGCCCCTACGGCGTCGCAACCGGTCATCAAGGCGATATTTGACGATCGGGTACGCCTCGGCGATGTGCAGGACATCCTGGCCGGTGCCGGCGTGACGGTGGCCTCGGGCCCCTCCGCCGCGGGCGTCTACACGCTGGTGGCGGTGGATGCGAAAGCGGCGCCCCTGTCGGCCGCAACGATTGCGCGGCTGCGCGCCGATCCGCGGGTACGCTTCGCCGAGGCCGGCGCGCAATAGCCATGCGCACTGGCTCGGCACTCGGCCTGACTGCGCTCCTGTGGCTGGCCGGCTGCGCCGCCACCACGCCGCGGACCGACTCGTTGCACGAGGCGGCGCGCCTCGACACGTCGCGATTCATACTGGTCGCCGTGCCCAATGATGTCGCACCGATGCGCCTGCGCATGGGGGGCACGTCGTTTGAATACGGTGATCCACAGGCCTACGCAGTGAGTGACGGCGCGCGGCGCGCCATGCGCTCTATCGCAACGCGCTATCACCTGCAATTCGCGCAGGCCTGGCCCATCGATCTGCTGCGCCTGCATTGCGCCATATTCGCGCTCCCCGCGGGGACGGTGCGCGAAGAGGTGCTCGCGCAGCTGCAGAAGGACAGGCGCGTGGCACTGGCCGAAGCCCTGCACGACTACGACGTGCTGACCGCGCCCGACTCCTATGCGGCCGTGCAGAACAGCAATGAGCGCATGGCCGTGGACCAGGCGCATCTGATTTCACGCGGCCACGGGGTACGCATCGCGCTGATCGACACCGGTCTCGCCAGCGATCACCCGGAGCTACGCGGTCGCATTGAGGCGCAGCGCAATTTTGTCGACGACGACGCCCGGCGCTTTCAGCTCGACCGTCACGGGACGGCGGTCGCGGGCGTGATCGCCGCGAACGCCGGCAATGGCCAGGGCATCAGCGGCATCGCGCCCGAATCCCGCCTGCTCGCGCTCAAGGCCTGCTGGCAGCTGCAGGAGGGCGCGGATGCCGCCCGGTGCAATTCCTTTACGCTCGCCAAGGCGCTGGCCAGCGCCATCGAGCTCAAGGCCAGGATCATCAACCTGAGCCTCACCGGACCGCCCGATCCGCTCCTCGAAGCGCTGGCGCTCGAGGCGATGCGCGCCGGCATCATCGTCGTCGGGCCCAGCAGTACCGCGCCAGCCTTTCCGGGCAGCCTGCACGATCTCCTCGGCGTCGCACGTTCAGAAGACCGCTCAGTCCCGGCCGGCGTGCTACAGGCTCCGGGGCGCGAGGTGCTGACGCTGGCTCCCGGCGGCCGCTACGATTTCTTCTCCGGCAGCTCCATCTCCACCGGCGAGATCACCGGCGTCGCCGCCCTGTTGCTGGCGCGCGATTCCGGCCTCAACGCGAGCCAGATGCACCGCATCCTAGAGGATGCCAGTGAAACGCACGCCACGCCGGCAGGCGAAATCCGTGTGGTCAACGCCTGCCGGGCCGTAGCCAGTCTGGGGCGCGGCGCCGGTTGTGAAGCGAAGTCGACAGCCCAGATTAGGGCGCCATAAAGTCGGGTCCAAGACGAGAGTGCGGCGCAGCCTAATCCCCGCTCGCCACGACTCCTTCGAGGATGTCACGCAGGCCGGCGGGGGTCAGTTGAATATCGCCAGGTTCTTCCTGACCTTCGCCAAGCGCTGCATCTCGGCCAGATACGCCGCGAATTCCGCTTCACGGTGATGCTGGTTGAAACTGGCCACCAGCTGCTGGTCGCTGGCGGCATTGGCGCCCGGAGCGCCCGGCTTGACCGACAGCACGGCGAGTATCGCGGCACCACCCTGGTCCATGGCAATGGCCTGGTAGCCGGGCTTTCCCGCCACGGGCACCGCCAGGGCGAAGGCCGCGTCACGAATCTGGGCCGGCGGCTGGGGGTCGCCACGACCCAGGAACGCCGCCGGAGTCGCCGTAATCTTCAGCCGCTTCGCCACTTCATCCAGGCTGGCGCCCGCGATCAGTTCCTTCACGGCCGATTCCGCCGCGGCGCGCGCGGCGCGCGTGCCCTCTTCCTTGCGCACCGAGGCGTCGACGTCCGCGCGCACCGCCGCGAGCGCGCGCGCCTGGGGCTTGTGGTGCTCGAGCACCTTGACGATGACCATGCGATCGTCGGCCAGCGCCACCGGGCCGCCGATGCGCTGGTCCTTGAGCACGGTATCGCTGAACACAAGGCTGGTCAGGTCGGCATTGGAGCCCAGCGCACCGCCGCCGCCATGCGTGTATTCCGGCACTTCACCGAGCGACAGGCCAAATTCCTGGGCGAGCGCGGCAACGTCCGCCCCGACCGAGGATTCAAGCTTCTGTTGCAGCCGCTCCTGGCGGTCGCCAAAGACATCAGAAGCCCGCTCACGCCGGTAATCGCCCTCGATCTGGCTGCGCGCATCGCTCAATGTTCGGGCACGCTGGGCCTGTACCTCTTCGAGCTTGATGATGTGGTAGCCGAACTGCGTCTTCACCGGCTCGCTGATCTCCCCGGCCTTCATCGCGAACAGTCTGTCCGAGAAAGCCTGCACGTACGCACCGCGCAGGGCCCAGCCCAGGTCGCCGCCTTCGCGGGCGGAACCCGGATCCTGGGAATATTTCTTGGCCAGTGCCGCAAAGTCTCCGCCGGCGCGGGCTTCCTTGAGCACCTGCTGCGCCTTGGCCAGTGCCGCCGCGTCGGCCGCGGCATCCTTGGCACCGCCCACAGTAATGAGAATATGCCGCGCGCGGCGCTTTTCCGCCTCGACGTAGCGGCTCTGATTCTGCTGGTACCAGGCCGTGAGTTCCGCCGGATCCACCGTGAGGGCCGCGGCGATCGTGTCAAGCCGCAGCTCAGCGTACTGCAGGCGCACCGATTCGGGGCTCAGGTAGTCCTCCGCGTGCGCGTCGTACCAGGCCTTGGCGCGCGCGTCGTCGACCTTCACCGCGGCGGTATAGCCGGCCAGCGGCAGGATCGCGTAGCGCACTTCGCGCTGCTCGTTCTCGAGCGCAAAGGCGCGCGCGATTTCGGTTTCGGTCATGAAATCGCCGATCTGCAGGCTCTGCTCGAGCTGCCCCACCTGCAGTGAATTGCGGAGCTGCTTTTCATAGCTCACCGGCGTCATGCCGATCTGCGCCAGCATCCCCTTGGCCGCCATGGCATCGAACTTTCCGCC
>DATFUG010000397.1:0-6048 GCA_035261025.1 Steroidobacteraceae bacterium
GCCGTGGGAAGTGGCGCTCGCGCAGATTGCCGGAAGCGTGTGCATCCCCCTGGACGAAATTCCGGACCGCTGGAAGGAACTTGACGCCGATTCCGAGATCATTGTCATGTGCAAGCGGGGCAGCCGCAGCCAGCGGGCCGCGGACTTCCTCGCCGCCCACGGCTTTACCCGGGTGAAAAATCTACAAGGTGGCATCGATGCGTGGGCGCGCGACATCGATCCCGAAGTCGGCGAATACTGATACGCCGTCGTCCTCTAACGCTTAAGCCAACAGGGAAAACTGTGCATGAATCGCCACTGGCTCACCGTCCCCGTCCTGCTCTGCAGTGCCCGCATCGCCAGCGCGGAAGATCTGCAGACGGTCTATGACCACGCCCTCGCCGCCGATCCGGTCATGCAGCAGGCCGATATGCAGCACATGGCGAGCCGCGAAACACGCACCCAGGCCATCCTCGACATGCTGCCGCTCAACGCCGTGGCCAGCAAGAACTGGTACGGGGTTGGCAACCAGCGCTCGAGCACGCCCGCGTTCGCGAATCTCGACCTGCAGGTCAATCTGTTCTCATGGAATAACTGGATTGCGCTCAAGCAGGCCAGCAGTACCGTGGCGCAGGCTGAAGCCAACTACCAGGCGGCCCGAGAGGACCTGATCACGCGGGTGACGCAGCAGTACTTTGCGGTGCTCGGCGCCGCCGACGCGCTGGCCGCGCAGCAAAGCGCCCTGGAGTCCGTCACGCGGCAGCTCGAGCAGGCCGAGCGGCGCTTCGAAGTCGGCCTGATCGCGATCACGGACGTGCAGATCGCGCGCGCGGCGCGCGACAGCACCGCCGCGGCCGTGATCGCCGCCAAGCGCACCCAGGCCACCGCCGAGGAACAGCTTCGGGCGATCACGGGCGAGAAGTACCGGCGGCTGGCGGCCCCCGGCGACAGCATGCCGCTGCTCGCACCTGACCCCGCCAGTGAAGACGCCTGGGTCACCACCGCCCTGAGCCAGAACTCCAACCTCATCGCGAACCGGCTGGCCGAGAGCATCGCCCGTGACGGCTACCTCAGCGCCATTGGCGGGCACCTGCCCTCCATCAATGCTTCCGCGTCGCGCGCCTGGGACCTCAGCGGCGGCAATGGCACGGGGTTCCAGACGGGCGGCTCCGGCACACCCCTTACGATCGACACGCAGGACATCGTCTGGTCGGTCGGCATCACCGTTCCCCTGTTCACCGCCGGGGCCACGCAATCGCGCGTGCGGCAGGCGAAGTATCTGTGGAAGGCCAGCAAGGCCGGCTATGAAAGCTCGCTGCGCCAGACTGAGCTGCTGGCGCGCGACGCCTACCAGGGCGTGGTGAGCCAGATCGCCCAGGTCGGGGCTCTCAAGCAGGCGGTCGAATCAAACCGCATTTCGCTGAAGGCCACGGAAGCCGGCTATGAGGTGGGCACCAAGACCGCGATCGATGTGCTCAGCGCCCGCCAGCTGTATGTGCAGGCCCTGACGAACTATGCGCAGGCCAAGTACAGCTACCTGAACGATCTGGTCGCGCTGCGCGTGGCGGCCGGCAATCTGGACCGCTCGACCGTCGCGCAGATCAACGCCTGGCTCGTCGAGCCACCCGACACGGCAGTGCCGGCCACGGGCGCGCCGGCCCCAGCGCAAACGCCCGCGACGGCGCCAGCGCCAGCGGCTACGGAAGCACCGGCGCCCGTACCAGCTGCACCCTGATTCGCTCCAGCAGGTGCTTGAGCGCACCGCGGTTGGCGTTCACGGCGGCGTGGCCGGCTGCCGCCAGTCGTGCGCGCGCCGCATCATCTCCCAACAACTCCCTTAACGCCGTGGCGAGCTCGGCCGCATCCCGAACGATGCGCAGGCCACCGCCTTGCGAGAGCAGGCGCGCGACCTCCGGGGCGTTGCCCAGGTGAGGTCCGCTGAGCGTCGCCACGCCCAGTGCCGCCGGTTCCAGCAGGTTGTGTCCGCCGACCGGCACCAGGCTCCCGCCCACAAAGGCGACGTCGGCCGCGGCGTAGCAAGTTTCCAGATCACCGAGGCTGTCGAGGAGCAGCACCGCAATCGCAGCGCAGGCGGCGGGCCCGAGATGATCCCTGTGGCTGTGGCGCATCCACGGCAGTCCGCTGCGATCGAGCAGTGCGGCCACCTCCTCGAAGCGCGGCCGATGGCGCGGCGCGAGCACCAGGAGCGCGGCCGGGTGCAGCGCGCGCAGGGCCAGGTGGGCCGCGAGTGCGGCCTGCTCCTCGCCCGCGTGGGTACTGCCCGCGACCCACATGGGCCGCGCCGCTGCGTACAGCGCCCGCAGCGCCGCCCCCTGCGCACGTGCCGTGGCCGCCGGCTCCCGGTCGAACTTGAGATTGCCGCCCACCTCGATGTGCTCGGCGGGAACGCCGAGGGACTCGAAGCGGCCGGCGTCAGTGACTGTTTGCGCCACCACCGCAACGCCGCTTTCCAGCGCCGGGCGCAGGAGCGAGCCGAAGGCTCGCAGTCGCGCCGCACTGCGTGCCGACAGGCGCGCGCTCATGAAGATCACGGGGACCGCGGCGGCGGCGCATTCAGCCAGCAGGTTCGGCCAGATCTCCGATTCCATGATCAGCAGCATCGCCGGGCGTGCCCGGCGCAGCGTGCCCCGCACGCACCAGGGCAGATCGTAGGGCCCGTAGCGCACATCCACCTGCGTGCCGAAGAGCGCTCGGGCGCGCTCACGCCCCGCCGGCGTCGCGCTGGTCAGGGTCAGGGACAGGTCCGGCCAGGCGGCACGGAGGGCCTGCACCAGGGAAGCGGCGGCCTGCACTTCGCCCACCGAGACCGCGTGAATCCACAGGCGGCGCGTGGCGACCTTAGGGCTCGCGCCGCGGCCAAAGCGCTCGCCCCAGCCCCGCCAGTAGTTGCGGTCGCGCAGGCCCCGCCAGAGCACGAGGAGCGTGGCGACGGGCAGCGCCAGGACCACCAGCAGCGTGTACAGCCGGCGCACGCCATCACCTCGGACGCGTGGCGGGCACAGGTTCGGGGCGCGGGCCCGTCGCAAAATAACTGTCCAGCAGCGCCTGCCAGTCGGCGGCGCTGAAGCGCTCGGCGTCCAGGCCCGCGCTGAGCTTTTCCAGTGAGCGGTGGAGCCGCGCCAGATTCGCGTCGCTCCACCAGCCGGGCGCGCGCAGTGTGCCGCGATCGAAATCGATGAACCAGACCGCTTCCTCTTCCTCGCCCAGCAGGATGTTGTGGGCGTTCAGGTCCGCGTGACAGACGCCCCGCTCGTGCAGGTGGCGGATCCAGCGGCCAATAGCCACCCAGCGCCCCAGCGGTACCGGCGCGGCGCGAATCGCCGCCGCCAGTGAACGCACGTCCGGAATGCGCTGCACGAGCAGATCGGCGCTATAGGTGCGAGCGCGGCGATGGTAGGCCGCGGCCACCGGCATAGGGACCGGGAGCCCGGCGCGGTGCAGGTGGTAGAGCAGGTGCCACTCGCGAAAGGAGCGGGTGCGCTCCGCACCCTGCCACCAGTACCGGTCGGCCGAAACCTTGGCCATCAGCCCGCCGCGCCGGTAATGACGCAGGACCAGGCTCCGGCCGTCCGCTTCGATCAGGAACGTGGAGCCGCGGCCTTCGTTGACCGGCTGCACCGCCCCGCGCCCCGCCCACCAGCCGAAGTCGAGCCAGCCCGGCGCGGCGTTGCCCGCGCGGGAGCTGTCATATAGCATCGCGCCGCCCGCAAACTCCTGCAGTCGCACTTCCGGGCCAACGGCCATGAAATTCAAACGAGACACTGCGCCCCTTGCCCCGCCATGAGTGAGTTTGTAACGCCGCCCCGGAGCCTGTGCATTCTGCGCCTCTCTGCCATCGGCGATGTGTGCCACATCGTGCCCATCGTCCGCACTCTGCAACACGCCTGGCCGGAGACGGCGATCACCTGGGTGATCGGCAGGGTCGAAGCGCGCCTGATCAGTTTGCTGCCCGGCGTCGAGTTTATCACCATCGACAAGCGCTCCCTGCGTGCCGGCGCCGCGGCGCTGCGGCGCGCGCTGCGCGCACGGCACTTCGATGTCCTGCTGCACATGCAGACCGCCGTGCGCGCCAGCCTGTACTCGACCCTGATCCACGCGACGCGCCGGATCGGGTTTGACCGCGCCCGCGCCCGCGAGCTGCAATGGCTGTTCACCAATGCCGGCATCCCGGCGCGCAGCCACGAGCACGTACTCGACACCTATTTCGGCTTCACCGAGGCGCTCGGCATCAGCGAGCGCCGCCTCGAATGGCGGCTGCCGATCCCGGCGGAGGCCAGTGCCTGGGCACGAGCGCACATCGCCCCGGGCGAGCGCACGCTCATCGTCAGCGCCTGCTCGAGCCGGCGCGCACGCAACTGGCGCACGGAGCGCTACGCGGCGGTGATCGATCACGCTGTGCGGCGGCACGGATTGAAGGTCCTGCTGTGCGGTGGGCCCACGGATTACGAGCGCGGCATGGCCGCCGCGATCGCAGGGGCCGTCAACGTGCCGGTGCGCAATCTCGTCGGCACCGATACGCTCCCGCAGCTGCTGGCGCTGCTCGCGAGCGCCACGGTGCTGCTGGCCCCGGACTCAGGCCCGGCGCACATGGCAACGATGGTGGGTACGCCGGTCATCGGGCTCGGCGCCACCACCCGCAGCGCGCGCAGCGGTCCGTATCTCTCGCGCCAGTGGTGCGTTGATCGCTACGCCAACGCGGCCCTGAAGTTTCGTGGCCGGCGCGCGGAGGATCTGCCGTGGAACGCGACCATCGAGGACCCTGGCGTCATGGATCTCGTGGACGTCGACTCGGTATGCGCGCGCCTGGATGCCCTGCTGGCCCATGCTACGATGGGCTGATGCAAGAGATTCTGGTGCCGGTGTCGCCCGGGGAACTGCTCGACAAGATCACCATCCTGCGCATCAAGTCCGCGCGCATGAGCGATGCGGCGAAACTCGCCAACGTGCGTCACGAGCTTGGGCTTCTGGAGAGCACCTGGCGAGCCACGGTGCCTGCCGGCGTGGACCTCGCCGCCGAGGAGCAGGCGCTCGCGGCGGTGAATGCCAGGCTCTGGGACGTCGAGGACCGGCTGCGCGAGCAGGAAGGCGAGCGGCGCTTTGATGCGGATTTCATCGAGCTGGCGCGCGCGGTCTACATCAACAACGACGAGCGCGCGGCGATCAAGAAGCGCATCAACCTCGCCCTGGGCTCGGTCCTGGTCGAGGAAAAATCGTACCGGCGGTATCGCTAGCGCTTGAGCGTGTACTCCGCCCCGCAATAACCGCACTTGGCCCAGCCGGTCTGCTCGACGTCCAGGTAGACGCGCGGGTGCGAATTCCACAGGACCATGCCCAGTCCCGGACAGGACAGCGGCAGGTCCTTCTCCGTGACCTCGTACTGCATCTGCGTGTTGGCGGGCCGTGGTACGTTCGGTGCGTTCATGAGCGGCGCATTATACCCGCATCGCCTCATCCCAGATCAGCGTGACGGCGGCGCGTTCCGCGCTGAACTCGCTGGAAGCGACCACGGAGTTCAGTCCGGCAATGGCGCGGTGATGGCTGCACTCGCGATAACGGCGGTAGGCGCGCGTCAGCACATCGATCGTCGGTTGCGGCACCAGCGCGGCCGAAGCCACCGACTCGAGTTGCCGGATGGTGTCTGAATACCAGGCCACGGGCGGATACTCCCCCGCCCAGCGCAGCGCCCAGTACTGCGCCAGAAACTCGATGTCCGCGATGCCGCCGGCATCCTGCTTGAGGTCAAACTCGCCGCTCCGTGCCTCGCTCAGCTCGACTCGCATGCGCTGGCGCATCTTGTCCACCTCCTGCCGCAGCGTGTCGCGCTTCACGTCCCGCTGCAGCACGCGCTCGCGCAGGGCCGTGAATCGCTCACGCAGCCCCACATCGCCCGCCACGGCGCGCGCATGGAGCAGTGCCTGCTGCTCCCAGGTCCAGGCCTCCTGGCGCTGGTAGTCCTCGAAAGCCTCGATGCTGGTGATCAGCATGCCGCCCTTGCCGCTGGGCCGAAGCCGCATATCGACCTCATAGAGCCGGCCGGCGGCCGAATGC
>DATFUG010000398.1:0-5059 GCA_035261025.1 Steroidobacteraceae bacterium
GCTAAGCGGCAGCAGCAGGCCCAGAGCCTCGCGGCCGGCCTGCCTGGAAATGCTCGAAAGTGCCTGTGGTTGCATGAGTCCTGAGGACCTGAGTGTGAACGCCCTTGGATGACACCATGGCATGCCGTGCTTGTCAATCCAGCGGCCGCTAAACGCGCCGCCTGCAGCGCCGAAGGGTTAAGCTATTCCCATGCTCCTGGGCTCCGAAACCCGCTCCGCCGCCGTCCCGCTCTGGCTGGTGACGGAAGGCCAGCTGCCGCAGCTCCTGGCGCAGCTGGATCCGCCGGCCGCAGCCTGGTTGCGCAGTCACGGGTTCCAGGCCGAGCGGGCCCGGATGATGACGGCTCCGGACGGGCAGGGCGGCATCGCGGCCGCCGTGGGCGGCCTGGGCTCGCTCGCCGACCCGTCCCAGCTTTCCCTCTGGGACGCGGCGGCCTGCGCAGAACGATTGCCCGCAGGCAACTACGCGCTCGCCACGGACCTGCCGGAAGCCGCGGCGACTCAGTTTGCGCTGGGGTGGCTCCTCGGCAGCTACCGCTTCAACCGCTTCCGCAGCCAGCCTAAGGCTCATAGTGCCGCACACCTGGTCCTGCCGGATCGCGCCGATGCGGCTTTTGCGGAGAACGCGGCCCTCGCCATCGGCTGGTCGCGCGATCTGATCAACACGCCAGCCAATGAACTGGGACCGGCCGAGCTGTCGCAGGCCGCGCGCACGCTCGCCGAAGAATTCGGCGGGCAATTCCTCGAGTGCACCGGGGACGAGCTGCGCCGGCAATATCCGCTGGTGCACGCGGTCGGTCAGGGCAGCAGCCGGCCCCCGCGCCTCATCGACTGCCGCTGGCCTAAAAGCGGAGCGCCGCGCCTGACGCTGGTCGGCAAGGGCGTGTGCTTCGACAGCGGCGGGCTGGATCTGAAGCCTTCGGCCGGCATGCTGCTGATGAAGAAAGACATGGGCGGCGCGGCCTGCGTCCTCGGCCTGGCGCGCCTGTTGCTGTCGATGCAGGCCCCCGTGCAGCTGCGGGTGCTGATTCCGGCGGTAGAGAACAGCGTCGGTGGCGCAGCTTACCGCCCCGGCGATGTGTGGGTCTCGCGCAAGGGCCTGACCGTGGAGATCGGCAACACCGATGCGGAAGGACGGCTGGTGCTTGCCGATGCGCTCGCGGAGGCCGACACCGAACGGCCCGATCTGCTGATCGATCTGGCGACGTTGACGGGCGCGGCCCGCACGGCGCTCGGACCGGATCTGCCCGCGCTGTTTGCCAGCCGCGCCGCCCTCGCCAGCGAAGCGCAGGGGGCGGGCGACAGCGTCGCGGATCCGCTCTGGCCCATGCCCCTGTGGGCGGGTTATGACGAGGAATTGTCCAGCCGGGTCGCGGACCTCAACAATGTTTCCGCGGGCACGTTTGCCGGGGCCATCATCGCGGCCCTGTTCCTGAAGCGCTTCGTGACCGGCACCCCGGACTGGCTGCACCTCGATCTGTACGCCTGGAATCCGAAGGATCGCCCCGGCCGGCCGCAGGGTGCCGACTCGCAGGGGCTGCGTGCCCTGTACGCGCTGATACGCCGAAAATTTGGCTGAGGCGCTGCACAGCACCGGCACCGACGGGACGGCCGCGCGCCCCAGCACGCTCGTTGAAGCGATGTACGCCCGCGAGCTGTGGCCCTGGACGCTGCTGGGCTTCGCGAGCGGACTGGTCGAGGGCGGAACCGTCGCGGTACTGGTGAAGAAGGGTTTCGCGGGCCTGGTGCCGCCGCATTGGGTGGATTTCGCCGTTGCGCTGGTGAGCGGCGCGCCGGCGCTGGCCAACATATCCAGCTTTGCCTGGGCCAATCTGGCGCACGGCCGGGCGCGCGTCGGCGTGCTCGCCGGTCTGCAGGGCGCCTTTGCCGTCTCGGTCGGACTGATCGCCCTGGCACCCTTTGCTCCCTCGGGCCTGGTGCTCACCATCGTCATGGTGATCATCGCCCGCGTACTGTGGGCGGGGATCCTGACGGTGCGGGCCGCGGTGTGGAGCGCCAATTATCCGCGCCACGTCATGGCGCGCATCACCGGGCGCATCGTGACGGCCGGATCGCTGGGCGTCGCCGCCGTCGCGCTGCTCGCCGGCTGGATACTGGACCTGCACACCGCGGCGGCGCGCTGGCTGTATCTGCTGGCGGCGCTGTGCGGATTGTTGGCGGCGCTGCGCTATCGGGCGGTGCGCGTGCGCCGCGAGTATCGGCTGCTCGCCGCCGAAGCGGGCAGCGGGGCAGCGTCGGGTGCCTTCAGCCTGTCGATGCTGCGGCAAATCCTGCGCGAGGACCCGAGTTTTCGCAGCTACATGTTCTGGCTGAGCCTGTACGGCTCGGGCAACCTGATGATGAATGCGCAGCTGGTCGTGTTGTTCACCGACCGGCTGCACCTGGCGAGCCTGACGCAGATCCTGTTGCTGACGGTGGTGCCGCTGATGCTGACGCCGGTGTTTCTGCCGCTGTGGGCACGCCTGTTCGATTGCGGGCACATCATTGAGTATCGCTCGCGGCAGTGCTGGGCACTGGTCGGCGCGATTGCCATCCTGACGCTGGCGGTGATGCTGCGAGTGCCGGCGCTCCTGTGGCCGGGTGCGGTGCTCGTGGGTGTCAGCTATGCCGGCGCGAACCTCGGCTGGAATCTGGGCCATAATGATTTCGCTTCGCTGGGCCGCACGCAGCACTACATGGGCGTGCACGTTACGCTCACAGGCGTGCGTGGCCTCATCGCACCGCCGGTCGGGATGGCCTGCTACGAACTGCTGGAGTGGCAGCGTGCGGGATGGGGCGCGGCGGCGATGCTGCTGCCCCTGGGACTGGTCACGATAGGGGCGATCGGCTTTCTCAGGATGCGCCGGGACGTGAGAGAAACGATATGAAAAAACATTCTCAACCCTATGATATTCGTAAATATTCATCCCTCGTGGTAGATGGCCTCAAGCAGACCGCGGCGCGCGCGATGCTGCGCGCGGTGGGGTTCAGCGACGCGGATTTCTCCCGGCCGCAGATCGGCATCGCCTCGACCTGGTCAAATCTTACGCCGTGCAACATGCACATCGCGGACTTGGCGCGCGAAGCCGGGCTCGGCGCCGATGCCGCGGGCGGCAAGAGCGTGCCGTTCAACACCATCACGGTCTCCGATGGCATTTCAATGGGCTCGCCCGGGATGCGCTACTCGCTCGTCTCGCGCGAGGTGATCGCCGATTCCATCGAGACCGTCGTCGCCGCGGAAGGCTTCGATGGCTTCGTCGCGATCGGGGGATGCGACAAGAACATGCCGGGCTGTGCCATGGCCATGGCGCGCCTGAATCGCCCCGCGGTGTTCGTCTATGGCGGCACGATCCGCCCCGGCGCGCAGCGGCGCGACATCGTTTCGGTCTTCGAGGCAGTAGGTGCGCGCGCGGCGGGCAAGATTTCCGCCGCCCAGCTGGACGAAGTGGAGCGCACCTCGATCCCGGGACCGGGGAGCTGCGGCGGCATGTACACCGCCAACACGATGGCGAGCGCGATCGAAGCGCTGGGATTGAGCCTGCCGGGCAGTTCGGCGCAGGAGGCGGTGAGCGAGATGAAGCGCGAGGACTGCCGGCGTGCCGGCGCGGCGGTGATGGCGCTGCTGAAACAGGGACTCCGGCCGGCCGACATCCTCACGCGCAAGGCCTTTGACAACGCCATCGCCGTGAGCATCGCGCTGGGCGGCTCCACCAACGTGGTCTTGCATCTGCTGGCCATTGCGCAAGCCGCGCGCGTCCGCTTGCGCCTCGATGATTTCACCCGCGTCGGCCGGCGCGTGCCAGTGCTGGCCGATCTGCGGCCCAGCGGCCGCTACGCGATGTCAGAGCTCATTGCCATCGGCGGCCTCCAGCCGCTCATGCGTACCCTGCTCGAGGCCGGTTTGCTGCACGGTGAGTGTCTGACCGTCACGGGCCGGAGCCTGGCCGAGAACTTGAGTGGCGTGCAGCCTTATCCGGCCGGCCAGGACATCGTCCGGCCCCTGGCTAATCCGCTCAAGGCGAGCAGCCACATCGTGGTGCTGTACGGCAATCTCGCCCCCGAGGGTGCGGTGGCCAAGATCACCGGGAAGGAGGGGCTGCGATTTGCCGGACCCGCCCGGGTTTATGACGGTGAGGAGCGTGCGACGCAGGCGATCCTGGCCGACCGTGTCAAGGCGGGAGATGTAGTAGTTATTCGGCAGGAGGGACCGAAGGGCGGGCCCGGCATGCGCGAGATGCTGAGCCCCACGGGCGCCATCGTGGGGCGCGGCCTGGGCGACAAGGTGGCGCTGATCACCGACGGGCGCTTTTCGGGCGGCAGCCACGGCTTTGTCGTGGGACATGTTTCCCCTGAAGCCGCCGTGGGTGGCCCCATCGCGCTGCTGCGCAACGGCGATCGGATCACCATCGATGCGGCGCGGCGGCGCATCGAGGTGGAGCTGACGGTGAGCGAACTGCGCCGCCGCGCCCGGGCGCACCGGCCACGCAAGCCCTATGCGAGGCAGGGTGTGCTGGCCAAGTATGCGCGGGTGGTAAGCAGCGCATCCTTGGGAGCGATCACCGACCAGCCCGACTGAAGCCACTTTTTTTAGGGTTGTAACCGCGAGTCGTTGCGGCTAAAGTTCAGACGGTAGAGGTTACTCGCGCACCATTAGGCGCAGATCTCTCCGGGTTTCCGCGGCGATGAGTTTCCGTCGGATCCGCCGGGGCGGGCGCCCAGCTGCAAGGTTGGACAAAAATATGGCGGGGTACATGCACGATACGGGTTACAGCCAGCGCCGCATCATGGCGTTTGTGGCGATCGTCGCCCTGCACGTGTTCATCGCCTGGGCCTTCATCACCGGGTTTGGCCAGGCCATGGTGGCGCAGATCGTCAAGGATGTGCAGGTCAGCATCATCAAGCCCGACGAGGTCAAGGAAACTCCGCCGCCACCGCCGAAGCCGAATCTGGACAAGCCGCCGCCCGTGTCCGTGCCGCCTCCGATCGTCAATATCAATATCCCGATCGAGGCACCTCCAATGGTGATCACCGATCGGCCGCCACCGCCGGTACGTCCGGT
>DATFUG010000399.1:0-7777 GCA_035261025.1 Steroidobacteraceae bacterium
GTGCACAACGAGGTGCAGAGCATCGAGAAGGTCACTGCAGAATTCGCCGCACTCGTACCCGAGGCGCAGGTGCGTTTTGGCCACGGCCAGATGCGCGAGCGCGAGCTCGAGCAGCTGATGGTCGATTTCTATCATCGCCGCTTCAACGTGCTGGTCTGCACCACCATCATCGAGAGCGGCATTGACGTCCCCACCGCCAACACCATCCTCATCAACCGCGCCGACCGCCTGGGGCTGGCGCAGCTCCACCAGCTGCGCGGCCGCGTGGGCCGCTCGCATCACCGCGCCTACGCCTACCTGATCATTCCTTCGCGGCGCGCGCTTCGTCCCGATGCCGCCAAGCGCCTCGATGCGATCGAATCCATGGAGGATCTGGGCGCCGGGTTCCTGCTCGCCACCCACGATCTGGAGATTCGTGGCGCCGGAGAGTTCCTGGGCGAGCAGCAGTCCGGTGAACTCACCGAAGTGGGCCTGACCCTGTACCTCGACATGCTGGAACAGGCCGTCAGCGCCTTTCGCGCCGGCCGCGAGCCGCAGCTCGAGCGCCCGCTCGCCTCGGTCAGCGAGGTCGACCTGCACGTGCCTGCCTTCCTGCCCGAGGACTTCGTGCCGGATGTCCACCTGCGACTGGCGCTGTACCAGCGCATTGCCGCCGCGACGGCGCTCGAGTTGCAGGACATGGGTGGAGAACTCGTCGACCGTTTCGGCCCCCTGCCCGAGCCCGCGAGCCACCTGCTGCAGCTCGCATCGCTCCGTCTGGGCGCCCGGGCACTGGGCATCCGGCGGATGGAGGTGGGTCCCCAGGGCGGCAGTGCGCAATTCGAGACCGCCAACCAGGTGGACGCCGCGACGGTCATCGGCCTGATCCAGCGGCCGGCGCACGACTACCGCATGGACGGCCCGCTGAAGCTCCGCTTTACCCGTGGACTGTCCGGCATTCCCGCCCGGTTTGCCTTTGCTGGCCAGCTGCTGCAGGACCTCGCGGGCCCGGCGGCCGCGCTCAAGGCTGGTAACATAGGCTCATGAGTTCAATGCGCTACACCCTCGCCACGGGCCTCACGCTGGCCCTCGCCCTTCTGCCCGCATCAAGCGGTGCGGCGGCGGCGAGCACCGGCCTGTATCAGGTGGAAATCATCATCTTCCAGTCCGTCGCGCCACCGGCCGGTGAGGACCTGAGTGCGAACGCCGAGGGGCGCGGTTTCAGTGGTCAGCTCGAGCGCGGCACGGCCCCGCCAGCGCTGCTGCGCCGGCTGGACGCCTCGGAAATGCAGCTCGGCGGCCTGGCCTCGAGAATCGGGACCGCTGGCTCATGGCGCGTGCTGGCGCATGCCGGCTGGATCCAGGGTGCCACGGATTGGCCGCAGCACGCGGGGCTGAAGCTCGAAGATCTGGGCATCAGCGTGCCGGGCCTGAGCGGCAGCGTCTATGTGGAGCGCGGCCAGTACCTGCATCTCGGATTCGATCTGCGCCTGGGCGCCAATCCGGCCTGGTCCTTGAGCGAATTGCGCAAGGTCAAATTCAACGAGAAAAACCACTTCGATCACCCGGGTTTTGGCGTCATCGCCATCATCAACCCCGCACGGCCGCCGAAGGCGCCCTAGGCCGGGACCCGCTCGAGCCCAGGTCCGGTGGGCGCGAGCAGATGAGCAAACATCCGCCACCCGACCAGCCCGCTCCCGCAGCGGTGAGTGTGGCGCTCATGCCTGATGTTCGGAGTGCTGCTAGAGTTCCAGCACGACCTTGCCAACGAAATCACCGGACTTAAGCTGCGCGATGGCCTCATCGATCTGCTCGAAGCGGTAGACATGATTCACGGCCGGGTGAATCCCGTGCTTCGCCAGGAAGCGGCTCATCTGGTAGTAGTCGGCCCGCGAACCGACGTAGACACCGTAAGCGGTGGCCATTTTGATCAGCAGGGGCTCGGCAGGCACCGCACCGCCATAGCCCGTGAGCCCACCGACGATCGCAACACCGCCCCGATAGGCGAGGCTCTTGACCGACTGCTCCAGGGTCTTGGTGCCGCCCAGATCGATCACGAGGTCGGCTCCATGCGCTTCCGTGGCTTTGAGAACCTCCTTGCTCCATTCGGGTGTCGTCCGGTAGTTGATGCCGTCCTGTGCGCCAAGCGCCTTGGCCTGCAGCAGCTTGGCGTCGGAACTGCTGGTGACCATCATCCGCGCGCCCATCGCGGCCCCCAGCTGAATCGCAGCGCTGGATACACCGCCCGTTCCCTGCACCAGCACCACATCGCCCGCGCGCACCTGCCGCCAGGAGGTCAACGCACTCCAGGCGGTGAGCCACGTGGTCGGCAAGGTCGCCGCTTCGGTGTAGGTGAGCGAAGGAGGCATCCTGGCCACCGCCGTGTCATCGAGGACGACGTAGTCGCCGAACACGCCGTCGACGTCCTGGCCCGTGACTTCAGACAGCTTTGCGGCGTCCGGAAGGCCTTCCGTCCAGTGGCGGAAATAGAGGCTGGTCACCTTGTCCGCCGGGTGAAATTCCCGCACCGCCCGACCGACCGCCACGACATCTCCCGCGCCATCGCTGCCGGCGATGCGGCCACTCATATCGGCCGCGGTGGCCGTCGTCAGGGTCTCCCAATCGCCGCGATTCAATGCCACGGCACGCATGTGCACCAGGACCTGGTGATCGCCCAGCGCGGCGACGGGCCCTTCCGTGAGTTTGTAGCGGTAAGCCTGGTCGACTTTCTCAAACACGATCTTGCGCGTGGTCTGCAGCGTGGGGTCAGCAGAAGCCATGGCGCTGCCGGCGCCGCACCACAGTCCCAGGGCCGCTACCCACGCCAGATGATGCTTCGCCATAGCTGGAAATCCTTGCGGTCCAAAGCCTAGTGCGCGGGCGGAAGATCCATCGAAGTGCCGGTGTAGCGGGTCCACTTCTGGGTGATACCGAGCAGCGCAAAGCCGATGTAGCCGCGCACTTTCAGTACATCGCTCCCGACCAGCGTGACTGTGCATTTGTAGGTGCTGCCATTGTCGGGCTTGTAGATGGTGCCGCCGGACCAGCGCCCCGCACCCTCGTAATTCATGTTCCTGAGGATCACCTGGCCGCGCAGCACCAGAGCGCGCCGCGCCGGATCCGGATTCTTTTCATCTTTCAGGCCCGGGTGATTGCCGCCCACAATGCGGCCTTCGAGATTTCCCTTGGCGTCCACACTCACCTGGATGATGCCGTCGCGCGGTTCCGTCAGCCAGTTGCCCACCACGCCCGTCAACGCCGCGTCGGCGGCCTGCGCCGGCGACACGAGCGCGCAGCTCACCAGCCACACTACCAAAGCACATCGCAGACCCGATGAATTCATGATGCCCCTCCGCCCGTTATCAGGAATGGTGATTGCCGCCGGGCGTTACCATACGCCCGCTTCAGGACTCCGCAGTAAACTTCAGTGCCGGCGGCTGTGCGCAGCGCTCGAGCGCTTCCCGGCAGGCACGCCAATGCTCCGAGGCGAGGAGCGTGGCGCGGTCCGTATGGGCATGCGCACGGAGCCGCGCCTGGCGCAGGTGGGAGGCCGGATCGGGAACGATGTCCAGGCCGTCGAGGAGTTGCTGCACGCTGCTGCGCGAATTGCACACCGGCAGCACGTCGCACCCCGCCGCGAGCGCCTGGGTGGCACGCGCCACGATGTCACCAAAGCTCGCGGCGCCGGCCATCGACAGGTCGTCGGCAAACACCGCGCCGGTGAAGCGCAATTCACCGCGCAGGGTCCCGGCAATCCAGCGGCGCGAAAGACTCGCGGGCCGCCCGTCCACGCGCGGAAACAGGATGTGCGCGACCATGACTCCGGGCAGAGCGTTGTCGATCAGCCGGCGGTAAGGCGTCAGTTCCTCGCCCAGGTCGGAGTATTCGCGCCGGTCCACGGGCAGCGCCAGATGCGAGTCGGCCACGACCGCGCCATGTCCGGGGAAATGCTTGGCGACCGCGCCCATGCCGGCATCGCGCATGCCGTGCATGTAGGCCACCGCCAGCTCCCCGACCGCGGCGGCACGACTGTGGAAGGCGCGATCGCCGATGATCTCGGACAGCCCGTAGTCCAGGTCGACGCAGGGCGCAAAGGAAAAATCCAGTCCGCACGCCAGCAGTTCGGCCGCCATCAGCCACCCATGCTGGCGCGCAAGTTCCAGCCCGGCGGCCTGATCGAGATCGAACTGGTGACCGATGGTGCGCAGTGGCGGCAGCGCGGTAAATCCCTGCCGGAAACGCTGCACGCGCCCGCCCTCGTGATCGACGGCGACCAGCAACCGCGGACTTCGCAGACCGTGGACCTGCGCCACGAGGTCCTGCAGCTGCCCCGGATCGGCGTAGTTGCGGGTGAACAGGATGACGCTGCCCACCAGCGGATGAGCCAGCAGTTCACGATCTTCCGCGCTCAGCGCAGTGCCGGCGACGTCGATCATCAGTGGGCCCAGGGTCATGGCATGTCCTCGCCCGGATTATCGGCGGACGCGCCAGGCGGCGCCAGCAAGGCCAGGGACTCGACGTGGGTGGTCTGCGGAAACATGTCGGCCACGCCCGCCGCCAGCAGCTCGAACCCCAGTTCATGGACCAGGATCTGAAGGTCGCGGGCGAGGCTCCCCGGATGGCAGGAAACATACAGCACGCGCTTCGCGCCCAGCCGCGCCAGCAGGGGCAGGAGCTCGCGGGCGCCGACGCGCGGTGGATCCAGCAGCACATGAGTGTAGCGGCGGTGCGCCCACGGCGCTGAAGCGCTGGCGGCCCCGGCCAGGTCGGCGCAGAAAAACTCCGCGTTGACGATGGCGTTGAGCGCCGCATTGCCCAGCGCACGCGCCACCAGCGCCGCCTCGCCCTCAACTCCAACCACCCGGGCGGCGCGACGCGCGATGGGCAGCGTGAAATTGCCGAGCCCGCAAAAAAGATCCAGCACCTGCGAGCGTGCATCGAGTTCCAGCAGCTCGATGACATGGCCGACGAGCAGATGGTTGAGCTCGGCATTGATCTGGATGAAATCACTGGGCTCGAAGCGCAGGCGCACACCGTGTTCCGGCAGCGTGTATTCGAGCTGCGGGGCGGGCTCGCGCAGCGGCTTGACCGAGGCCAGCCCGCCAGGCTGCAGGCAGATGCGCACCGCGTGCCGGCGCTCGAACTCGAGCAGCAACTGCTCGTCGGCCGCGTTGACCGGATCCAGCGTCCGAATCACCAGCACCACCGCGTTCTCGCCGACGGCCACCTCCACCTGCGGCACGCGCTCGCGTATCGACAGGCCTGTCAGCAGCGCACCCAAGGGTTCGATCAGGGCGTCGACCGGCGCCGCCAGCACCTCACAACGCCTGAGCTCGGCGACATGCGTGGAGTAACGCTCCCGAAAACCCACCAGCGAGCGCTCCCGCGAGGCGACGAAGCGCGCACCCAGGCGCGCCCTGCGGCGGTATTGCCATTGAGGGCCGCGGAGCGGCGCGAGCCAGCGATGTGGGGTGACGTGAGCCACCCGCTCCAGAGTGTCGCGCAGCTGCTGCTCCTTGATCTGCAGCTGGGCGTCACTGTCCAGATGCTGCAGGGAGCAGCCTCCGCAGACGCCGAAGTGCGCGCAGCGCGGTGCCACGCGTTGCGCCGCAGGCTCCAGTACGGCGACCAGTTGAGCCTCGTCATGCTGGCGGTGGTGCCGTCGCCGGACGAAATTGACGGTTTCACCAGGCAGCGCGCCGCTGACGAAGGCCGTCTTGCCACCGCGCACCACGCCCTCGCCATGGTGATTGAGCGCTTCCACCCGGCCCACTTCGATGACCGGCGGCGCGCGTCGCCTCAACCGCGCGCTTCCCAGGCCTGCAGGAACTGCTGGTGGTGGGCTTCTCCCGTACTTCGCAGCAGTTCGCGCAGGCGTGCCAGTTCCTGCTCGTGGGCGGCGGCGTCGAGGCGGCCGCGGAACCGCTCGAAGCGCAGCAGCACCAGGTAGGTATTCAGTACGTCGGTCTCGCAATAGTTGCGCACCGCGGCGAGCTGTCCGTCGAGCACCGCATCCCAGACCTGCGCTCCGGAAAAACCCAGTTTGCCCGGAAATCCGAGCAGCAGCGCCATGTCGGAGAGCGACGCCCGGCCGCGGACCTGGAAGCCGGACAACACGTCCATCAGATCCAGATGCCGCCAGTGAAAGCGGCTCAGATAATTGTTCCAGCGAAAGCTCTGGTCCTCATCACCCGTTTCCCAGTAACGCGGCGCCTGCACGCTCGCCTTGAGGGCACGGTAATGAAGCACCGGCAGGTCGAAGCCGCCGCCGTTCCACGACACCAGGTCGGGCGTGTACTTCTCGATGCCCTCGAAGAAACGGGCGATGAGCTCCGCCTCGCTCGAGTTCAGATCGCCCAGGCTCCAGACCTTGAGCTGTTCGCGGCTGCGCAGCAGGCATGAAATGGCGACCACCCGGTGCTGCTCGAGCGGCAGGAAGTCGCTCCCGCTGCGCTGCCGCTGCAGCGTGTACATGGCCTTGGCCACCTGCGCATCGCTCAAGTCCCCGAGATTGAGGGTGCGCCGTCCCAGATCCACGTCGGGTACGGTCTCGATGTCGAATACGAGGCGGTTCACGATTTCCTCGCCTTGCCGCGCGGCGCGCGGCGCGCGCCGCGGCGCACCGCGGCGTGCCGGGCGGACCTGGCGGGCGCTGCCGGCGCAGCCATCAGCACGGCGACGGCGACCACCAGCCCGGCCTCGTCCGTCAGCGTGACGTGGCCGGCACCGATTCCGAGTTTCCGGCGCAGGCGTTCAGCGCGCGCGGAGTAGATGATTTCAGGTTTGCCCCAGCGGTCCTGCACGATGCCAACGTCCCGGATCCACATGCCGTGCGCGAAGCCGGTGCCCATGGCCTTCACGACCGCTTCCTTGGCGGCAAAGCGCATCGCCACGAACCTCTCCGGGCGCGCTGTCCGGGCGAGCTGCTCGCGCTCGGCCGGCAACAGCAGCCGGTCGAGGAAGTGCGGGCCAAAGCGCTTCAGCGTGCGCTCGATCCGCACCACCTGCAGGACATCGACGCCGATCCCGTAGATCACGTCAGGGATTCCGTGCACGCTGCATCTGCGCGCGCATTTCACGCACGGCGCTGCCCAGGCCGTCGAACACCGCCTGGGCAATGATCGCGTGGCCGATATTCAGCTCGCTGATCTCGGCGATCGCCGCGATCGGACCGACGTTGCGGTAGTTGAGTCCATGGCCGGCGTGCACCTCGAGCCGGCGCCGCCGGCCGTGGCGCGCCGCGCGCCGCAGGCGCTCCAGCTGCTGCACCTGAGCAGCGCCGCCCGCCTCGGCATATTCTCCGGTGTGCAGCTCGATCACCGCCGCGCCGCATTCCGCCGCCGCGTCAATCTGCTCGAGTTCCGGATCGATAAACAGGGCGACGCGCACGCCCGCGGCGGCGAGCCGCGCGCAACTGGCGCCGACTCTGGCGGAATCGCCGCGCACATCGAGGCCGCCCTCGGTGGTCAGCTCGGCGCGCCGCTCCGGCACCAGGCAGCAATCGGCGGGCTTGAGCTCGCAGGCGAGCGCCAGCATGGACTCGGTGGCCGCCATTTCCAGATTCATGCGCGTCGTCAGCAGCGTGCGCAGCGCACGCACATCGCGTTCCTGGATGTGGCGGCGATCCTCGCGCAGGTGCAGGGTGATGTTGTCGGCTCCGGCCTGTTCGGCCATCAATGCGGCGTACACGGGGTCAGGGTAGACCGTGCCGCGCTGCTGACGGAGTGTCGCGACGTGGTCGATATTCACGCCCAGTTCCAGTGGCGGGTTCATCACGCAGATCGCTCCATTTTGGCGA
>DATFUG010000400.1:0-8864 GCA_035261025.1 Steroidobacteraceae bacterium
GCGGCCCGCTGGCTGCGGCTGCCCCGCTTGCACATGACAATGATCTCGGAATCGGCGTCAAGTTCCTTCCAGCGGTCCGGAATTTCGTCCAGGGGGATGCACACGCTTCCGGCAATCTGCGCGAGCGCCACTTCCCACGGCTCACGCACGTCGAGCAGGCAGAAGCTCCCTCCGGCATCCATATGGGCTTTTAACCCGGCAGGGTCGATCTGGGTTACAGCGTTCATGCTTAAAAGGTGAAAGCCGGGGGGACCGGAGCATGTTCGAGCGCCTCCAGGGTCGTCTCGAACAGCGATTGGGTGCTGAAGGCGCTGGGCCCGAGGCGTCGCACCAGCCGGGCCGCCATCACCGGACCGGTGCCGACCACCGCGAATAGCCGGCCACCGTACTTCAGGGCCCGCTCAAAGCGCGGCTCATAGATCGGGAGCGAGGCGGTGAGTACGATGACGTCGTACGCGGTTTCGCTGACCAGGGCCGCGCCATCGGCGGTGGTCACTTCAATCCCCTCAAAGCCCGCCTCACGCAGATTGCTCCGTGCGGTCATGGCCAGGGCACCGTGCAGTTCGAGGGTCTGCACGCTGCCGCCGAGGGCGGCCAGGCAGGCGGACAGGTACCCCGAGCCGGTTCCGATTTCGAGGACCTGGTCGCCCGGCTTCACGTCGAGGGCCTGCAGGATCCGGCCGGCGAGCATGGGCGTCAGCATGTGCTTGCCGAGCGCCAGCGGCAGCGCGCAGTCGGCGTAGGCGAGAGAGCGCCAGGGGAGCGGCACGAATTGCTCGCGCGGCACCTGGCGCATGGCGGTGAGCGTGCGCGCATCAAGCACATCCCAGGCGCGCACCTGCTGGGAGATCATCTGGTCGCGAGCGGCCTGAATCGTTGTCATACGCGCCGTGATCATACTACGGTTAACTTAATTCGCGGATTGACCGGCGGTGCCTGGCGCGGCTGTACGCCGCTGCAGGATGCAGCAATGTTGTCATGATATGGTGAATATGCCCACCGGCGCGACCATCCGCTGGGCTATGCTGGAGTCACTAAATTGCGACACGCCGCAAGGGCGCGCCGCACGCGGGATTTAGAGGGATATCCGGCCGTCTCATGACAGTTCTAGCCTCGCTTTGCCTGTTGTTCGCCGTGCTGGCGCTGGCGCTGCTGGTGTTGGCGTTCCTGCAGCGTCGCCAACGCGGCGTGCTCCGGGAACTCACGCGCCAGGTGCACCGCATCGCCGTGGGTGGCTCGCTCAGCCGTCGCGTCGAGCTCGATACGGATCAGCGCGAGGTCGGTGCGCTGGTGACCGTTGTCAATCATCTGATCACGCGCGCCGCGCGTCCCGAAGCGACGACGCAGCTCGCGCCGCCCGCCGCGGTGGGCGAACTGGCCGACCGCCTGCATGAAGCGGTCCTGATTCAGACGGACCGCGGCATCGCCTACGCCAACCCGCAATTCGCCAGTCTGATCGGCGTGCCGCCCGCCGAGCTGGTCAGCCGCCGGCTCGAGGACCTGGTGCCGCCTGAATACACCGAGATCGTGGGCACGAATATCCGCCATCGGCTGAGCGGCGAGCCCGCGGCCGAGCGCTATGAAGTCGACCTGGTGGGGCTCCAGGGACAAAATTCACGGCTCGAACTCAGTTCCTGGCCGATCGTGCACGAGGGTCATCGTGCCTTGCTGATCGTGGGCGTGGAAGTGCTGCCCACCCAGACCAACGTGGCACTCGGGCTGCCGGCCGGCGTGCGTTCAAGGGCGCGCACCGCCCTCGAAGCCATGCCCGGCGCGGTCGTCACGGTGGATGCCCGTGGCCAGGTCGATTTCCTGAACCCCCTGGCGGCAGCGCTCCTCGGTGTTTCCGCCGAAGCCGCGCATGGCCTGACGCTGGACAAGCTGGTCACGGGCCTGAGCGAGGCGGACCGCAAACTGCTGGCCGAGCCGGTGCAGCAGGCGCTGAGCGCAGGATCGCCCGTCAATCTAGGTCGGCGCGTGCTGTTGCTCAGTCACGGTGAGAATGAGCGGCAGATGGAAGTGGCCGTGGCGCCGCTCCGCGATGAAGTGGGTGATATTGACGGCGCCGTGCTGATGCTGCACGACGTCACCGAATCGCGCGGCCTGACGCGCCAGATCTCCTACCAGGCCGCGCATGATGGGCTGACCGGGCTGGTGAACCGGCGCGAATTCGAACGCCGGCTGCAGGAGGCGGTGGACGCCGCGCGGGCCGGTGAGAGCAGCCACGTGCTGTGCTACGTCGATCTCGATCGCTTCAAAGTCATCAACGACACCAGTGGTCACCAGGCCGGCGACGGCCTGCTGCGCGACATCGCGAAGCTCCTGCGCGCCGCGGTCCGCGACTCCGATCTGGTGGGACGCCTCGGGGGCGATGAGTTCGGCATTTTGCTGGTCGGATGCCCGCTCGATAAGGCGCGGCAGATTGCCGACGAAGTGTGCAGCAAGGTGGCCGATCACCGCTTCGTGTGGCATGACCGTATTTTCAACGTCGGTGCCAGCATCGGCCTGGTGGAACTGGCGCGCGAGTCCGGCAGCGTCGAGGAATCGCTGGCGGCGGCCGACAGTGCCTGTTACCAGGCCAAGCGCCAGGGCGGGCACGTGATGGTCTACTCGGCCCGGGATCAGGCCTATGCGCGCCAGACCGGAGAGATTCACTGGCTGCAGCTGCTGCAGACGGCGCTGCGCGAGCACCGCTTCGAGCTGTATTGCCAGCCGATCGTCGCGGCTTACGGCGATGGCGATGCCGGACCGGCCATGGAAGTGTTCGTCCGGCTGCGCAATGACGCCGGGGAACAGGTCTCGACCACCGACTTTCTGCAGGCGGCGCACCGCTATCGACTGATGGGCCTGATCGACCGGCAGGTCGTGCAGACCGCGCTCACCGCGCTCGGGCGCGGGGCCATTACCCTGCCGCACAATCGCAGCATCGGCATCAACATTTCCGGCCAGACGCTCGCCGATGCGCAGTTCCTCGATTTCGTGGTCGAATGCTTTGACACGACCGGGGCGCGGCCGGCGCAGGTCTGCTTCGAAATCGCCGAGAGCACGGTGATTGCCAATCTCGACCAGGCGCGCCGTTTCATCGGTGTGCTCCACGGCATGGGTTGCCGCTTCGCGCTCGATAATTTCGGCAGCGGCCTGGGTTCCTTCGCCAACCTCAAGCTGCTGGCCGTGGACTTCCTCAAGATCGACGGGTCGTACATGCGCAATCTGGCCCGCGACAGCGTGAACCAGGCGATGGTGGGGGCCATGATCAAGCTGGCGCGCACGCTGAACTTCAAGGTCATCGCCGAGCAGGTCGAGGATGATTCCTCGGTGGCCGCGGCGCGCTCCATCGGCGTCGATTACCTGCAGGGCTACGCACTGGGACGTCCCACGCCGCTCCCGCTCGCCGCCTAGCGCCGGCGGTCTTCAGGGCGCCGGCGCGTAGATCTCGTTGGTGCGCACGAACGCATTCAGGAACCGGCTCATCACTTCCATCTGCGTGTGATGTGCGCGCAGTGCGCTGAGCTTGCCTGATTGCAGGGCCGCATCCAGGGGCAGCTGCTGCCAGGCGAGCGCGGCCGCACGGCGCGGTGGCGAAAGCGGCCGGTTGCGATGCAGGCCGTGCGGTGCGGGCCAGTCCAGGCCCCCATGTACGATCCAGAAGTACAGGTGTGCAGCTGGACGGCGCGCGGCCAGCAGTTCCAGCGCCAGTGCGCCACTGCTGCTGTGATCAGGGTGCCGGTCGAGGAGCGAGGGCGCCAGCACGACGGTGGGTGCAAAGCGATCGATGATCTCCTGCAGATTGGCGCGCAGCGCGGCGCCGGTGTAAGGATCGCCCGTCCGCAGTGCATCGATGTACGGCACCGCGCTGGCACCCGTGTAGCGTGAGCGGAGCGCGGGCGCGTCTGGGTGCTGGAGCAGGGCGGCGATGTCCCGATCCGGAAATCCCAGCAGGAACTGATTGGCGCGCGGCACGCCGAGCAGATCGGCCGCCGCGTGCCCTTCACCGATGCGACGGAGCCCCAGCTGCTCGAGCCCCGCCGAGCGTGGGCGGAGCGTGCGCTCGGTGAGCATCGCATCGATCTCGAAGCTGTCGCCGGCGGTGATCCACACCACGCCGACGGTGGCGCCGCTCCGCACCGCCAGCTGCAGGTAGCCCGCGCAGCACAGGGTCTCGTCGTCCGGGTGCGGTGCGATCACGAGCACGCGATCGCTCGCCGCGGGCGGTGTCATCGCCGGCAGGGGCGAGGGCGGACGTGCCAGCGCCGGCGGGCTCGCCGCCAGCAGCACCACAGCGCCACACAGCGTCAGGCGGTTCACGCCGGGCCTGGAACAGCGGATTTACCGCGGGTGCGCACGCCGCAGATTCTAGCGTCCGCGGCAACCCGTACATACACGTACTTTGCGGCTATTCCTGGGGCGCGCGCGCGGCCTCCCGCGCCAGCAGCGCGCGCTTGCGGCTGACGCCCCAGCGGTAACCCGACAGCGTGCCATCACGGCGCACCACGCGGTGGCAGGGGATGGCCACCGCGAGCGGGTTCGCGGCACAGGCCTGCGCGACGGCGCGCACCGCATTAGGCGCACCGATGCGCCGGGCGATATCGCCGTAGGTCGTGGTGGTGCCCACGGGGATCTTCTGCAGCGCGCGCCAGACGCGCTGCTGGAACGCGGTGCCGCGGATATCGAGCGGCAAGCGCAGTCCCACCCCCGGCGCATCCACCAGGCTCACGACCTCGGCCACCCAGCGCTCGAAGTCCGCATCGCCACCGATGAGCGCCGCCTTCGGAAAGCGTTCCTGCAGTTCGCGGCGCAGCGTGTCGGCGTTAGGCCCAAGCGAGATCGCGCACACGCCCCGAGCGCTGCGCGCGACCAGCACGCGCCCCAGGCTGCAGCGGGCGGTGGCGAAACGGATCTCGGCGTTCACGCCCCCGTCGCGATAGTTGCGTGGCGTCATGCCCAGCAGCTGATGCGAGGTGGCGTAAAAGTGGCCGCCCGAGTTATAGCCGGCATCCAGGATCGCCTGGGTCACCGTGCCGCCCCGGCGCAACTCGCCGGACAGGCGCTGGGCGCGCCGCGCCAGCACGTAGGAGCGGGGGCTCAATCCGGTGACCGACTTGAACACCCGATGAAAGTGATAGGCGCTCATGCCGGCACGCTGGGCGAGCAGGGCGAGGGTCGGCGTCTCGGTGCCGGAGTCGATGTAGCGGCAGATTTTCGCGACCATCGCAGCGCGCTCTGTGGCCAGCGAAGGTGCGCGCGGCCGGCAGCGCTTGCAGGGCCGGAAGCCGGCCTGCTCCGCGTCTGCGCAGCTGTCGTAGAAGCGGACGTTCTCGGCCTTGGCGTGCCGCGAGGGACAGGAGGGGCGGCAGTAGATGCCGGTCGTCCTGACCGCATAGTAGAAATCGCCGCTGTTTTCCGGATCGCGCGCCAGCACCGTGGCCCAGCGCGGGTCGAGCTGCGTGGCCGGGTGCCGGGCCTGGACTGCCGTGTCAATCATGTCGGATCCTCCGCTGCAGGTGGCCGGGACTGTAGCCACCCGGGCACGCCGGATCACTCCAAAGTCTTGCTCTCAAATTCGCGCTGTACTGTACTGGCGCGCCCGCGGCCTACAGGAGCGGCACCAGGAGCAATGCGACGATGTTGATGATCTTGATGAGCGGATTGATCGCCGGTCCCGCCGTATCCTTGTACGGATCGCCCACGGTGTCGCCGGTGACGGCCGCCTTGTGGGCTTCGGATCCCTTGCCGCCGAAGTGACCTTCCTCGATGTACTTCTTGGCGTTGTCCCAGGCGCCACCGCCCGTGCACATTGAGATCGCGACGAACAGGCCGGTCACGATGGTGCCGATCAGCAATCCGCCCAGCGCCTTGAGGCCGGCCCCCGGTCCCATCAGCGCATTCATGCCGAAGGCGACGACGATCGGCACCAGGATCGGCAGCATCGAGGGCAGGATCATTTCCCGGATCGCCGCGCGGGTCAGCAGGTCCACGGCCTTGGAGTAATCGGGCTTGGCGGTGCCCTCCATGAGGCCCTTGATGTCGCGGAACTGCCGGCGCACTTCCGTGACGACCGAGCTGGCAGCGCGACCCACGGCCTCCATCGCCATGGCACCGAACAGGTAGGGCACCAGGCCCCCCAGGAACAGGCCGATGATCACGGCCGGATCGGACAGCGAGAAGCCCACCATCTCGCGGCCCGCGCCGGACAGGTGCGATTCGAGGTTGTGGGTGTAATCGGCAAACAGCACGAGCGCGGCGAGCCCGGCCGAACCGATGGCGTAGCCCTTGGTCACGGCCTTGGTGGTGTTGCCCACGGCATCGAGCGGATCGGTGATGTCGCGCACCTTGCGATCGAGCTTGGCCATCTCGGCGATGCCGCCGGCGTTGTCGGTGATCGGGCCATAGGCGTCCAGCGCGACGATCATGCCGGTCAGCGACAGCATGGCCGTCGCGGCGATGGCGATGCCATAGAGTCCCGCGTAGTGGTAGGCGGCAAAGATCGCCGCGCAGACCGCAAGCACCGGCAGGGCGGTGGATTTCATCGACACGCCGAGCCCGGCGATGATGTTGGTCGCGTGCCCGGTCTGCGAGGCCGCGGCGACCCGCTGCACGGGCTGGAATTCCGTGGCGGTGTAGTACTCGGTGATGACAATCAGCGCCGCCGTCAGCCCTAAGCCCACCAGTTCGCAGGCGAACAGGGCGTGGAAATTGCCCGGCATGATCTGACGTGTGATGAACCAGAACAGCACCGCGGAGATGACGCCGGCGACGATCACGCCCTTGTAGAGCGCGTTCATGATCTTGCCGCCGTCGGAGGTCCTGACGAAGAAAGTGCCGATGATCGAGGAGACGATCGAGGCGGCGCCGAGCGCCAGCGGAAACACGAGCGCCGACATCCCGGCCTCTTTCAGCAGCAGTCCGCCCAGCAGCATCGTCGCGACGATCGTGACCGCATACGTCTCGAACAGGTCCGCCGCCATGCCGGCGCAGTCGCCGACGTTGTCACCCACGTTGTCGGCGATGACCGCGGGATTGCGCGGATCGTCCTCGGGAATGCCGGCCTCCACCTTGCCCACCAGATCGGCGCCGACGTCGGCGCCCTTGGTAAAGATCCCGCCGCCCAGGCGCGCGAAGATCGAGATCAGCGAGCCGCCGAAGGCCAGGCCGATGAGCGAGTGCAGCGCCGCCTCATCGCCGATGCGGCCGCGCACCGCGAGAAAATATCCGGCCACGCCGAGGAGCCCCAGGCCCACCACCAGCATGCCGGTGATCGCGCCGCCACGGAACGCGACCTGCAGCGCGGCGTTCAGACCGGAGTACGCGGCCTGCGTGGTGCGCACATTGGCGCGCACCGAGATGTTCATGCCGATGTAGCCGGCGAGTCCCGACAGCACGGCGCCCACCGCGAAGCCACCCGCCGTGGCCGCGCCCAGCGCCCACCACAGCACCACGAACAGCACCGCGCCGACCATCGCGATGGTCGAATATTGGCGGTTCAGATAGGCCTTGGCACCGGCCTGGATCGCCGCTGCGATTTCCTGCATGCGGGCATTTCCGGTGTCGAGACGCAGGATCGCGGCCATCGAGAACAATCCGTAGACCACGGCGAGCAGGCCAGCGCATACGGCGAGCCACAGCCAGTTAGCGGCATCCATGAAAATCCTCCGGAAATCAATAAACTATATTGTTTATGGGCTGCGACCAGTCCCCAAGGATGGACGCTGTGCAGCGGGCGCGCAATATATCACAGGGAACTACCCGCTCCGATGGTCCAGGCCCGCGCGTGAATGAGCACCTGACTCCGCTGCTGACCTCAACCGTGCACGACGCTCTGGTGTCGGCGCGGCGCATGGGCGAGCCGACCGTGCAGTGCTCACTGGATCTGGAGCGCTCCGCACGCACGGTCAGCGTCGGCCTCAATGACTGGGGCTGGGACGGCCAGCGCTATCCCTACATGGAAGCGTGCAAGGCGCGCACGATCTACTACTGGTCGGGGGCGGACTTCCAGCCCGCCGCGCGCTACACCGATGCCCACATCAAGCTCGTGCCCACGCCGTGGGGCGCACCGACCTTTGAGATCGATGGCATCAAGATGCTGCCCAGCGCCCGGGTCTCGCCGTACGCGGACGCGGAATACAAAGTCAGCCTGATCCAGCCGCGCGGAAAACGCATTCTCGACACCTGCGGCGGACTGGGTTATTTCGCCGCCTGGTGCCTGCGCGGGCAGGCCGCGCAACTGCACAGCTATGAAAAGCACCCCGACGTGTTGTGGCTGCGCAGTCTCAACCCCTGGTCGCCGGACAGCGCGTGGTCAGCGGAAGGCACCAGCGCGATGAGGCTGGCGCTCGGGGACATCACGGAGCGGATACTGCAATACCCCGCCGCCTACTTCGATGCGATCCTCCACGACCCGCCGCGCTTTGGCATCGCCGGCGAACTGTACTCGCAGAATTTCTACGATCAGCTGGCGCGGGTGTTGAAGAGCCGGGGACGCCTGTTTCACTACACCGGCGCGCCGAACCGCCTCACGACGGGGCGCAATGTGCCCCACGAGGTGGCCAGGCGCCTGAAGCGCTCAGGCTTCACGACCGAATTGCGGGCGGATGGCGTGCTGGCCCTGAGGGGCGCGGCGCGCTAACAGGGGTGGACCGATGGCCTTAGGGGTGTTCCGCCTCGGTGTGCGTCTTCTCGCGCCGGACCAGGTACCAGCCGCTGGCGATGATGATCGAGGCACCCAGCAGCGTGTAGCGATCGGGTGAGGTGTGCCACAGGACACGGTCGAGTAGCACGCCCCAGCCCAGCGCCGTGTATTCAAACGGCGCGACGGCGGACGCCTCGCCATGCCGGAAGGCGTAGGTGACGCCGAGCTGGCCGAAGAA
>DATFUG010000401.1:0-3848 GCA_035261025.1 Steroidobacteraceae bacterium
GCCATGCCGGCAATCAGGGTCAGGAGCGGTGCGGCATAGCGCAGAACCTTCCCGGCCAGTGGCGGATAGGGCTCCGGATTGCGCCCATCCTGATACGCGGCGTTGTAGAGATAGACGGTAATGACGGTGAGCCACAGGAGCCATGAGGCACGCACCACATGCTTGTGCTCAGCGATCAAATTGGGTGCGCGAATCACGAGCGCCACGGTGAACAGGACGAGAATCAGGGTGGCCACCAGGGCGAGCCATTTCAGCAGTGTGAGCACCTGCTGACGCAGCGCCACCAGCAACCGGTCGGCGGAGCCCGCCATATGAAACCCGATTCCATAGACGATCGCGGCCACCAGCAGTGATAAGCGCGGATCCTCGGAAAACAGCGCCTTCGGAGTGTGAATTCCAATCATGTCGAAGAGTTCGAGGCCCAGGTGCAACAGGATCCAGAAGACACCGGTGAACAGGCCCGCCAGGGCCAGTTGCAGGGCATTGCGCCAGGTGCGGGAGAACAGCAGGGAATAGTCCGGGCGCCACCGGCCGGTGTCCAAATACACCTGCGCAAAAGGTACGGCGTGAAACAGGAATACCAGCGCGAGCAGCAAGAGGGGAAAGGAGGACACCCCTCGGACCGGTTCAGTGATCGGCAGAATGTCGATGTGCCGTCCATGGTGCACACCCGCTCCGATCAGCAGGAGTCCCGCAATCACCACGAGAATCCAGGTGCGCGATCGCTCGGCCCAGGGAGACAGGCCGTAAATGGTTGGCGGCAGATAGACGGCGCTGAGCAGCAGGGTCGTGTACCACACGGTGCTGGTTGCGGGCCAGCTCTTGTCCGTGAGTGCGCCGGACAGCCACCACAGCAGCAGTCCCTGCATCGCGCCTACACCCACCACCAGCGCAAATGACCGGGGACTTTCCGAAGGCGGGGTATTCATTCGATACCTCTGCTCTCTGAATGGTCTGTGGACCCCCGGCCGTCCGGGTGGCCAGAATATTACAACGGGAGCCCTGTTAACGAGCCAGCAGCGCGACGGCTTCACCGGCGATGATGCTGGCCTCATCGACCGGCACCACCCATATGGCCGCGCGGCTCTGCGGCAGGGCGATATTGGCTTCGGTACCCACGCAAGACCCGTTGGCTTCAACGTCCAGCTCAATTCCCGCCCACTTCAGCCCGCCGGCGATGCGACGCCGGATCTCCGGTGAATTCTCGCCGATGCCGCCGCCGTACACGATGGCGTCGACGCCGCCGAGTTCCGCGACGAATGCCGCCAGGTAGTGGCGCGCGCGGCGACAGAAAATTTCGACGGCCACTGCGGCGTCGGCATCCCCACGCTGCTCCCGGTCCACCAGCTCGCGCATGTCGGCGGACCGGCCTGAGAGTCCCAGGAGCCCGCTCTGCTCGTTCAGCGCACGGCTCATCTCAGCGGCGGACATGCCGCTGCGCTCCATCACGTACAGGACGGCGCCCGGGTCGATATCCCCGGAACGGGTGCCCATCACCAGTCCCTCAAGCGGCGTAAAACCCATGCTGGTGGCCTGCGCACGGCCCCCCGCGGTTGCGGTCACGGAGCATCCTCGGCCGAGCTGCAGGCTGACGAGCCTTGCCGTCGCCGGCGGTGTCTCAAGGTGCGCGCAGGCGCGTTGGCAAAGATAGCGGTGCGCCAGCCCATGGAATCCATATCGACGCACTCCAAATTCTGTGCGCCAACCCGAGGGCACGGCATACCGATAGGCCGCCTCGGGCAGGTCGGCGTAGTAGGTCGTGTCGAATACACCAACGACCGGGACCCCCGGATCGAGTCTGCGCCGCACGGCGTCGATCACCGACAGCGCCGGCGGATTGTGCAGCGGCGCCAACGGGCTGAGTGCGGTGAGCGCTGCAATCTCCGCATCGCCCAGTTTGGTCGTGCCGCGAAACCGTTCGCCACCGTGAACGATGCGATGCACGGTGGCCGCGACACCGGCCAGTAGATTGCGGCCGTGCTCGGCCGGGTTGGCAAGCCACTGCAGCGTGAATTCCGCCGCGTCTGCCAGTGAGTCGACCCGGGTACCCGATGCTTCCGTCGTCACGGCCGGGCGCAGCACATACTGCCCGGAGCCATCGGCGGCATCGAGAAAGGCGCCAGCCGCGATGCGGCGCGGCGGCGCGCGACCCGAGTCGACGGCGGCGTCCAGCAGGTCGAACTTGAGCGAGGAACTTCCGGCATTGAAGACGAGCAGCTGCATGAAGCTAGGGCCGCCAGGCTGTCGTAAGGAGCCAGCTTGCGCACAGCACGACCAGCGCCGCTCCCGCGGCTACGGCGAAGGGCCGCAGGCCCAGGCGCGGCAGTTCGGTGACGGAGAGGGTCAGGCCCACACCGGCCATGCCGATCGTCAGCGCGTACTCTGAGACGCGAGCGGCAGCGTCGCCGATCTGCGCCCACAGCGCGCCAGGAATCGTGCCCGCGGCGGCGGCGGCATCACCCAGGTTGCGGGTGGCGACCAGCAGGATGAACAACAGCACGAACGGCGGGATCGCCGATCGCAGCAGACCGAGCTGGGCCCACCACCCGGCCTTCCTGGTCCTGGCTTCCGCGTTCTCAGCGCGGTCCTGGCGCGAGTTGCGGATCGCGAGGGCCGGCAGGAGCACCACGAGCGTCAGGTTGCGCAGCAGCTTGGCCACCGTGGCCGCAGCGAGGGCCGTCGGTGCCGCGAAGGTTTGCGAATACAGCAGGGCAGCGCCCATGACCTGCGAGGTATCGTGAATCGAGGTGCCCAGGAACACGCCGGCGGCAATCGGATCGGCGGCAAAGCTCGCGTGCGCCAGCCACGGATACAGCAGCATGCCGGTCAAGCCCATGACCACCACACAGCTGATGGCATATCCCATCTCCTCCTTGCGCACGCGCAGCAGCGGACTGCTCGCCAGTACCGCGGTGCATCCGCAGACGCTGGTGCCAATGGCGATCAGCAGGCCAAATTCTCGTCGCAGGCCGAGGGCGCGGGCCAGCAGTAGCGCTACCAGGGAGGACACGACCAGGCAGGCGGCAACGACCGGCAGCGCCCGCCCGACGATCGCGAGCGTGCTCGCAAACGAGAGTTTCAGGCCCACCAGCACGATCCCGAGCTGCAGAATCTGGCAGGAGGCAAAGCAGGCGCCGGCGCGCACCCGGGAGGCCACCGCCGGCAGCTGACCGAGCGCCACGCCGCAGACCACCGCGAGCATCACCGGGCTCACTGGCGAATGCCGCACGTGGAACACCGTTACGCCCAGCAGGTTGGACACCGCCATGGCTAGGAGCGCGACGGCCGCGGCGCCCAGGACGCCCGTCAGCCAATCCGCGCTGTCCGCCAGGCGCGTGTTTGCCCCCGTGATTTTCATCAACGCGGCGTGGATTCCTTGCCGCCCCCGCGCAGTAGTCCGCGCATGCCGTAGCCGGCGAGCATCATGGCGACGCTGACGAGGCCAAAGATGAGGGGCGCGCGCTGGTCGGGAATGATGGCCATGGCCGCCACGATCGCCAGCATCAGCACAATCGCGAGAATGGTCAGCTGTGGGAAGCCCCACATGCGGATGCGCAATCGCTCCGGCATCTGCGCCTCGAGGCGCCGCCGCAGTCTCAGCTCGGAAGCGGCAATCAGCACGTACACGAAGATGGCCACCGTGCCATAGGAATTCACGAGGAATGCAAAGACTTTGTCGGGAGAAACATAGCTCATCACCACCGCTAAATAGGCGAACGCAGTTCCGGCGAGAATCGCGGCCACCGGCACGCCGCGCGCGTCGAGGCGTGAAAACACCCGCGGAGCATCGCCATGGGTGGCCAGCGCCATCAGCATGCGCGAGGAGGCGAACAGCCCGGAGTTCAGGG